>CAMLKQ010000260.1 GCA_946480585.1 uncultured Kangiella sp. | reverse complement strand
ATGCGGGCATCGGCGCTCAACGAGACATGGGCATTGGCGTAGACATCGCCCTCGACTTTACCGTGGATCACCACATTCGGCACCCGCACTTCGCCTTTGGCGACGCCAGAATTGCCGATGGTCAGCAGCGCTTTCGGGTCATCAGACTCGATATTGCCTTCCAGCGTGCCGTCCAGGTACAGCACGCCGGTGAAGCGAATATTGCCGGTCAGGCTGGTATTCGGCGAAATCAGCGTGTCGACGCTGCCGCCCCGTACCAATTTGACGCCCTTTTTCTTGTCATTGAACATTTTGCTGCTCCGGTTGTGGCCAGGCGAAGAGACGTTCAACCGCTGGCAGGCCATCCTGATTGGCGCTGACCCGCACTTCACGCGGGACAAACCCGGCCGGAAGCGTCGCTTCACCCTCGATATTCTGGAAGTAACGGAAGTCGAATTTCTGTGACTCGCCCTTCACTCCGGCAAGCACGAACAAATCGACGGTTTTGTTGTCAGTGCCGATCACCTGCACCTGGACGCGGCCCCGCAAATTCTTTTCGTGACTGCGCAGTTGCGCCAACACCAGCCGGTACCGCACGCGATCCGCAGCCAGTGGCAGCACGGTGAACGATTCGATCTGCAGACCGCTCTTTTCACCGCTCGGATTCATGATGCTGCGGTAAAAGGTGTTCTCTTTTTCCAGCTCTTTGACTTTGTCTTGCAGGCCTTTGAGCGTCGTCTGCAGCTCGCTCGATGCCATTTGATCGATCTGGCGCGATTGGCTCAGCGCCGTACGGGTCTGCTTTTCCAGCGCCAGTTCACGCTCCAGCGCGCTGACCTGTGCGCTGAGTTCGGCACGCTCATCGGCCAGCTGCCGGCGCACATAGTAGTCTTCAACGCGTCCCGCGACGAACACGCCAGCCAGCACCAGCAGCACCAGCAACCAGCGGCGCAGATGCCAGCTGCGCGGCTTGCGCTCGACAACGACGTATTGCGATGTTGTGTTCTTCATGGAGTTTCCCAAGCGACCTTTTAACGGTGCGCTGACACCGTTGCTCACGGCATCGACGCAACAACTTTGTTCTTCAACAACAGGTCCTCTACAATCCACCACAGAAGTTTCATGGCAAACCGGCGGGATTATGTCATTGATGGAGCGGGCCCGGCTACGGCTGGCGGGGATGGATGCCCTGCTGCTGCTGGCGCTGCTCGGCCTGCTCGTCGGCGTGCTCGCTGGCGGCGTGATTCTGCTGTTTCGCATCTACACCGATGCCGCCATTCTGCTCTGGTTCGGCCAGCAAGTCCGTGATCAAGATTTCGAATCGCTACCTTGGCAGCTGCGGTTGGCCCTGCCGGTGATCGGCGGTCTGGTGATCGGCGTGGTGCTGCACTGGCTGCCCCGCCACGTGCGTGCCGTCGGTGTCGGTCACGTGCTGGAGCGCTTGTCCGAGCATCAAGGCCACATGCCGGTCAAAAATGCCCTGGTGCAATTCTTCGCCGGCGGGCTCGTGCTTGCCTGCGGCATGCCGGTCGGCCGCGAAGGCCCGGCCATACACCTCGGCAGCGCTGTCTCCAGCGTCACCGGACAGTATCTGCGGCTGCCAAACAACAGCTTGCGCGTACTGGTCGGCTGCGGCGCCGCCGCCGCCATCGCCGCCTGTTTCAACACGCCGCTCGCCGGCGTTATTTTTGCGCTCGAAGTGGTGATGATGGAGTACACCGTCGCCACCTTCGTGCCGATCATTCTCGCCGCTGTGGTGTCGACGCTGATGGCGCGGCTGGCGTTTGGCAACTACGTCGCCTACGAAGTCCCCGCGCTGGATTTGGTGTCGATGTGGGAGATTCCGGCGATCGTGTTGCTCGGTTTGCTGGCCGGGCTCTGGTCCTCCGGCTTCATTGCCGCCACCACCAAAGTGGCGACCCAAACCCGGCCGTGGCCGCTGTGGACCCGACCCGCCATCGCCGGCATCATCATCGGTCTGCTCGCACTGGTGGTGCCGGAAATCATGGGCACCGGCTACGACACGGTGAGCGCGAGCTTTCACAGCGAATTGCCGTGGACCATTCTGCTGTTCGCGCTGATCGGCAAAACCATTGCGACCACACTGTGCAGTGGCCTCAGCGTCCCGGGCGGTGCCATCGGTCCGTCGCTGTTCATTGGCGCCACCCTCGGCGGTCTGGTCGGCAGCGTGGTCACCGCACTGCTGCCGGAACCGCATTCCGGCAGCGGCCTGTATGCCATGCTCGGACTCGCCGCGCTGATGTCGGCAACGCTGCAAGCGCCGCTCGCGGCCCTGATGGCGCTGCTGGAATTGACCGGCAATCCCAATATCATCCTGCCCGGCATGCTGACCGTCGTGATCGCCAACCTGGTGGTCAGCCACGGCTTCAAGCAGCGCTCGATCATTCACACGCTGCTGGCGATTCGCGGCGTCGAGGTGCGGGTCAGCCCGTTGAAAGAATTGCTGCGCCGAGCGGCAGTCGGCACGGTCATGGACACCAGCTTCGTGCTAGTCAGCAAGCAGATCAGCCGGCATGATGCCGAGATCCTGCTGCGTGGCGAACCGCGCTGGTTGCTGGTGCGCGATGGCAATTGGCCGGCCGCGTTGATGCATGCGACCGATCTGGCGCGGGCACTGCTTGAAGAAGATGGCGAAACACTCAATCTGCTCGACATTCCGGGCAAGCGCGAGTCACTGACCGCCATCAACCTGCAAGCCACGCTCGCCGAAGCACTCGACGGCATGGATGAAAAACAGGTGGATGCCGCATATGTCTATCAGCGCGGCAACCAGGAGCGCATTGCCGGCATCGTCACACGCGGCAAGATCGAGCACTTCTACACCTACAAACACTGATACCGGGCGAGCGCTGACTGCAGCAGCGTCGAGCCATTGTTGTGAGGACATTTGCTGTGTTGTGGATAAAAGCGTTTCACTTGATTGCCATGGTGACCTGGTTCGCCGGCCTGTTTTACCTGCCGCGCCTGTTTGTCTATCACTGCCAAGTAAAAGATGCCGACAACAACGCCCGCTTCAAAATCATGGAGCGCAAACTGTATTGGGCCATCACCACACCGGGCGCCATCGTGACCATTGCACTCGGTCTGGCCGCTATCCACGGCTACGGTCTGGAATGGTTCAAACAGCAGGGCTGGTTGCACCTGAAGCTGATGTTTGTGCTGCTGCTAATTGGCTTTCATGTCTGGTGCGGCCGCTTGATGCGCGACTTTGCGGCCGACCGCAACCGGCGCAGCGAGCGGTTTTACCGCGCCATCAACGAAATTCCGGTGATTCCGCTGATCGGCATCATCCTGCTGGCCGTGCTGCGGCCGTTCTGAGTGCGGCGATTCGGCCCGGCAACCTTCGCGCCACAAAAGCCTTGCAGCCCCAACCCGGTCCATCGTTAGTGGGTGAGTGCAACCACTGCCACGGCAACATGCTGCGCAACAGCCTTTGTCGACAGTGCAGGACTGCTCAGCTCGCTGATGCGCACACCAGCATTTCATTGCTGTCTACTGACGTCAGATTCGGCCGTTGCAGATTGGCCGCATGGGCGCTGTAGTCAGCGGCCAGCACTGAACGGGCCGAGCCGCAATCGTCGAGATCCAATCGCCGAGCTCAGCCCGGCGATTGCGACTCGGTCACGCCATTTTGTTGCAACACAAGGGCGAACGCTTCCAGTGAAATCGGCTTGGCCAGATAGTCGGTCATGCCGGCGGCGAGGCAGCGTTCGCGATCGCCGGCCATGATGTTGGCGGTGACCGCGACAACCGGCGTATTGATGCCGCGCCCGCGCAATTGTCGGGTCGCTTCAAAACCATCCATTACCGGCATCTGGCAATCCATGAAAATGCAGGCGAACTGGCCGTTGGCCTGCACGGCTTCAAGCGCGGCCTGACCATCATCCACGGCGACCACGCTGCAGCCCAGTTTTTCCAGCATGCGCTGCGCGACTTGTCGGTTGATGGCGTTGTCTTCCACCAACAAGACAGTTAAACCGTTCGGCAGCGACACTTGCGTTGTCACGGCGGGCGCGGC
>CAMLKQ010000259.1 GCA_946480585.1 uncultured Kangiella sp. | reverse complement strand
CCATACTTGGCATAGTAGGCATGGGTTTTGTCGAGGTATTCCTTGCGAAAGAATTTTGAATCGGGATTGCTGAACAGCTTGTGGCCGAAGAATCGCCCGATAAAGTAATTGCTGTTATCACCACAGAACGCCGCCACGATGATCACCGCGGCGACCAGCAGCGGATCAATGGCACCGATGGCGCCCATCGCGCCCAGCGCGAACAGCATGGAGTCGCCGGGCAAGAACGGTGTCACCACCAGTCCGGTTTCGGCAAAAACAATCAGGAACAGAATGGCGTAAATCCAGACGCCATAGTTCTGCGCCAGCTCGATCAGATGCGCATCGATATTGAGGATAAAGTCGATAATCGGCACGGTACGGCCCTGTCCGGTCGGTAAACGGCGGCCAGTTTACTGAAGGCCCCGGCCCGGTGCCAGCAAAGCCGAACGGGCAAGTGAACCACGCCACCAAGTCCACCACACCACAGCCGGCGACTAGTCCGATGTCGACGACGCGTCGGTCAACGGCTGCAGCCGCTCGGTCCAGTACAGCCGCACACCGGCCTGCTGGCTTGGCAACTGCTGCACTACAGTGCTGGCGTCCACTGTGCGCAGGCTGTCGCCCTGGCTGCGCACGCCAAGCAATCGGTCGGCGGCATGGGTTGCCGGCAACTCACCCCAGAACCGGTCCATCGGCATAAGCAACAACAGGGCAAAGGCGCCGCCGGCCAGCGCCGACGCAAAGGCAAGCCGCCGACTCGGCCACGCCGCAGCGTGCCGTTCGACGGCACGGTGTTTTGCGCGCAGCCGCGCCAAACCATCCGTTGGCGGTTCCAGCATCGGTAGCAAGGTCGGTTCACGGTTCATCTGCCACTCCCGTTTTTTGCATCAGCTTGCGCGACCACCGCCTCGGCCAGCGCCGCCCGCAACTGTTTCAAGGCCAGATGCCGACGCGAAGCCACGGTGCCCGCCGGTATCGCCAGCAGTTCCGCCACCACCTCGTACGAGTACTCACTGAACTCGGTCAACAGCAACACGCTGCGCAGTTTTTCCGACAGCTGATCAATGGCGCGCGCCAACAAGCGCTGCTGCTCGCTGTCCACCAGCGTTTGTTCCGGTGATGTGCAATCGGCCGGCAATTCCGGCACCTCATCGAGTTGCAGAAAATGACGCAGTGCCCGCCAGCGTCGTCGCTTGCGGGCAAGGTTCAGCGTCATCACCCACAGGTAACGATCGGCTGTGTCCGCTGCCAGCGCTGTCCGTCGCTGCCACAGTTGCAGAAAAGCTTCCTGCACCAGATCCTGCGCGTCTTGCCGCTGCCAGACATAACGATAGGCGGCGTTATAGAGCGGCTTTTCCAACCGCTGGTATAACGCCGACCAGTCGGCCTCGCTGAGGCCGATATCGGTGGTCATGGTGTCAGCAAATCAGAGCGTGGCGCGCACGATGTAGTACAGCGTCTGGTTGTCACTGGCGGGCGCGCCGTCTGACGAATACGCCGATTGTCCCAACACCAGCAACTCACCCGGTTTCATTTCCATTTCGGCATTGAGCCGGGCGCCATTGCGATTGAGCCACAACGACAACTTGGCAAATACCGCCGCTTCATCCTTGCCGGCGCGACGCAAAGTGGGTTCGGCGCGCAGCGCCGCCTGGGCGCCCTGCACATCACCCTCGTGGCCGGCGCGCGCGTGAATGGTGAGCTTCTCAATCAGCTGGAACCGATTGATGCCCTGCGCTTCGGTAATGGCCGTCAATGCTGGTTGCACTTCGGTCAGCGTGGCATCCGCACCGGCGACACCGGCGCTACCACGGACAAACCAGGCTTCCAGTTTGATTGTCGGCGTCGGGCCGGGCGAAAACGCCAGCACATCATCGATCAGGCTTTTGACGCCGCGGTGCACCGATTCCGGCGCCGTCACAATCAGCTGACCATTGGGCGCCAGCGTGACCCGGCCGATGTAGCTTTTGTCATCCTCGGTGCCGCGCAACGCAGCCTGCAAGGCGCTGCGCACTTCGTCGGCATGATCACCGTGCACAACATAGCTGCGCATCACCATTTCCCCGCCACGGCTGTTCTCCCAGAACGGCCGGATCAAGGTGAAATAGGTGAACGCGATGACAAACAGGCCGGCGGCAAACGCGAGCGCGACCCGGAAAAGGTTGTTGCTGTTCATGGCTGCTCCTCAGCGGTGGCAGGTGGCGAAAAGACCGCTGACCGGTCTCTTGTCCTGCTTTACCCGCAAGGAGCAGTTTTCTTCACTGGCTGGTGAAAATCAAAGATTGGCGGCCTGGGCCAGCACCGTCGCCGGCTGCGGCCGGTTGGCAAGACCTAGCGAATGGCAGACCGCATAGGTCAGTTCGGCCCGGTTCAGGGTGTAGAAATGGAAATCACGGAAGCCCTCCTTCACCAGCAGTTTGACCTGCTCCAGCGCAACGCTGGCGCCGATCAGTTTGCGGGTGTCGGGGTCATCATCCAGACCGTCGTAAAGCCGGCCGAGCCAATCCGGAATGCTGGTGCCGCAGCCTTTGGCGAAGCGCTCGACCTGGCGGAAATTGCCAATCGGTAAAATGCCCGGCGTGATCGGCACATGAATGCCAGCCGCCTCGCAGCGATCGCGAAAACGCAGGAACGCGACGTTGTCGAAAAAGAACTGGGTCAGGATGTGGCTGGCGCCCGCATCGACCTTGGCTTTCAGGTGATCGAGATCGGCGCGGGCACTGCGCGCTTCCGGATGCACTTCCGGATACGCCGCGACACTGATGCCATCAATGCCCAGCTCGCGCAAATAACGAACCAGATCGATCGCATGGGCAAAATCACCGCCCGGATGATTCTGCCCCGCCGGCAAATCACCGCGCAGTGCAACGATGTGATTGACACCCAGCTTCTGATAACGACGGACGATTTCGGCGATTTCGTCACGACGGGCATCAATGCAGGTCAGGTGCGGTACTGGCGTCAGGGTGGTTTCGGTTTTCAACCGCTCGATGACCGCATGGGTGCGATCACGGGTGGACGCATTGGCACCGTACGTCACCGAGACAAACTGCGGCTTGAACCGCGCCAGTTTCAGCACCGACTGCCACAGCGTATCCGCCATCTCCGGAGTGTTCGGCGGAAAAAACTCGAACGACACCTGCAGATCGTTTTCCAGCTGCTGCCACTGCCGGTTCAGGTTTTCCAATACACGGGCCGCGTGCAAAGACATGATGCGCTCTCTTGTTGTCAGGTTCAGGCCGCAACCGCGTCGCCGTGGCGCACGCGCAAATTACGCGCCGCCTGGACCAGATTGGCCAGCGCGGCTTCCGTCTCCGGCCATTGCCGGGTTTTCAGGCCGCAATCCGGATTGATCCACAGCCGCTCCTTCGGAACGAACTGGGCGGCTTTGTCGATCAGCGCTTCGATCTGCGCCACGCTCGGCACGATCGGGCTGTGAATGTCGTAGACGCCGGGACCAATCTCGTTCGGATAACTGAAGCGCTCAAACGCTTCCAGCAGGTCCATGTTCGAGCGCGAGGTCTCGATGGTGATGACATCGGCATCGAGCGCCGCAATCGAGTCGATGATCTCGTTGAACTCCGAGTAGCACATGTGGGTATGGATCTGGGTGCCGTCGGCAACGCCGGCGGTCGCCAGCTTGAACGCGGTCACTGCCCAGTCCAGATACGCCGGCTGCTCAGCTTTCTTCAGCGGCAAGCCTTCGCGAATCGCCGGCTCATCGATTTGGATGATACGGATGCCGGCCTGTTCCAGATCGCGCACTTCGTCGCGCAGCGCCAGCGCGATCTGTTCGGCCTGTTCCTTGCGCGACAGATCGTTGCGGGTGAACGACCAGCACAGGATGGTGATCGGCCCGGTCAGCATGCCTTTGAGCGGCTTGTCGGTCAGCGACTGGGCGTACGTGGTCCAGTCAACGGTGATCGGCTTCGGCCGTGAAACATCACCGTAAATAATCGGTGGTTTGACACAGCGCGAGCCATAGCTCTGCACCCAGCCGTTTTCGGTGAAGGCAAAGCCATCGAGCTGCTCGCCAAAATACTC
>CAMLKQ010000258.1 GCA_946480585.1 uncultured Kangiella sp. | reverse complement strand
ATCGCCAAGGCTTGAGCGCCGGTGACGATGAACGGGAGATCGGTCGGGACCGCCAGCCGGACCGAGACATCGGTTCGGGAAGTATCGGTCACGTTTGCAGGTTCTGCACGCGTTGATAGGTGTTGGACATTTGCCAGCGCTGGCGCAGGTCAACCGCATCCTGCAACAGTCGTTGACGTTGGCTGCCGGCCTCGCGCAGCAGCGCGGCATCTGTTTGCTGTATGGCGGCCAGCACGCCGCGCACCAGCTCGCTGTCGTCCGCCAGTGGCGTGTGCGCAAAGTAGGCTTCCAGTTTCTCCTGACGGGTCTGGCCCACGGCAACCATGCCGGGCCAGTCTTGCAGCGTGGCCAGCCGTTTCAGCTCGTCGCTCAGCGCGACAATTTCGGCCAGCGCCGGGCTCATGCCGAAACCCGATCAGCGCTGGCTTCGCCGGCTTTGAACATCTCGGTGGCTTGCGGCCGAATGCCATCCCAACCTTCCTTGATGGTTTTCATCAGGTGGATGACTTCATCCAGACCGGAGACATCGTTGGTGGCATTGGCTTGCGCCAGTCGCACGGTCATGTATTCATACAGCGCATTCAGGGTTTGCGCGATCTCGCCACCTTTTTGCATGTCGAGACTGGCTTGCAAGCCGCCGATGATCGAAATCGCCCAGCTGACATTCTCGCCTTTTTTGGCCACGTCGCGCCGTTCCATCATTGCCTTGGCGACGATCAGTTTGGCCAAGGCGCCATCGATCAGCATTTGGATCAGGCGATGCGGATCAGCCGATTCGGTTTCCGAGGCGGCGCTGATTTTGGCGTACTGCTTGGCGTATTGCATGGACATGTGACAGCTCTCCCAACAACGATGGTGAGTGAATTACTTCTTCGACGTACTGGGCAGGTTGGCCAGGTTCTGGGCAATGAAGGCCGAGGTGCCGTTGAACTGGGCAACCAAGGCATCCAACGCGCCGTACTGCGCCCGCAGTCGGGTTTCGATTTTGCTGAGCCGCAGCGCCAGCGAATCCCGCTGACTGTCGATCCGGTCCAGCTCCTTGTTCAGTGTTTCGGTGCGCGAGGGCAGGGCGCCACCGGAACCGATTTGTGAATCGATGTAATCAATGGTGCGATTGGCGAGTCCGTCTTCGCCGCTGAACAGGCTGACGATATCGTCCAGGCCGTTGTTCAGCGCCGCTTCCAGCTTGCTGCTGTCAACCGCCAGCGTGCCAGTGCGGGTCGTGGCGATGCCGATGGCGGCCAAGCTGGAAAAACTGTCATCCAGACCGGCCACCGAGCTGGTCAACAGATTGCGCAACCGGTTGGTGATGCTGCGGGCTGAACTGTCGGCGGCGAGCGGGCCCTCGGCGCCTTCTACATTGCTGGTCAGTTTCTTGATTTCGTCAAAGGCGGTGTTATAGGCCTTGACGAAGTCTTCAATGGCTTTCTTGACTGCACTTTTGTCTTCGGAAATCGAGACTTCAGTGGTTTCGCCCGCGGTGTTGGTTTTCAACGCGGTGATGGTGACATCGGCAACTGCAGTGGTGTAGGTGTTGCTGCTGTTGGTCACCAGACTGCCGTTGATTTTTATCTGGCCATCGGCAGCAGCTTGGGTTTCGACCAGATTGGTCGAGATGGCATCGAGCGCAGCGTTGTTGTTGGTAACCGTCAGGCCGTTGCCGGTGCCGGTGATTTTCGAGTTCAGTACCAGCTTGGTGCCGGCATCGGTCGAAATGATGGTGGCGGTGACGCCGATATTGTCCGATGAGTTGTTGATCTTGTTGCGGATCTCGGTGAGCGTGTCATCGGCATCCACCGACACCGAGAAATTTTTGCCATCGGCGGCAAAGGTCAGTACGCCGGCACCGAAGGTCGCGCTGGAGCCACCCACGATGGCGGCAGACTCCAGTTTTGACCCGGTGGCCAACCCGACCACTTCCACTGAGAAATCAGACGCGCTGGCGGCGTCGCCGGGCGAGACCGTGACGTAACCGTTTTGCGACAGCGAAGTCGAGCGAACCTTGAAATCGGAAGCGGAATCCAGCTTCTGCAGTGACGTTTTCAACGTACTGAGCGCGGATGACAGCGCCCCGATGCCGGTCAGTGTGGTGGTGGTTTGGGCTTCCTGGCGGTCCAGCCGGAGCTGTACCGGGGCGCGTTCAGCGTTGATCAGGGCCGAAATGATGGACTCAACATCAAGGCCCGAGCCAGCGCCAGCAGATGAAATGAGACCCATATCGTGAACTCCCGCAGTCAAGCCGATGCCCGTCTTTATTTGGGGAGAGCAACCCCCATGCCAGCCATCACCTGATGGCTGGGCCCGGTCTGGTGCCGAAGGTCAAACCTCAGCGCGCAACAACAAACCTTTGCTTTCGCCTTGCCCTTCACTGACTTCCGCAAAATAGCGGGCCAGCTCCAGCAACTCTTCGGACGGGATTTGCCGGATGACTTCATCCGTTTCCCGGTCGCGAACGGTGATTACCGTGATGCCGGTGTCGTTGTCGACATCAAAACGCAGGCTGCGCCGGATGCTCTGGGCGTTTTGGTTGAGTTCGTCAACCTTGGCGCGCAGTGCTTCCGCTTCATCTTTGTTTTGCTGTTCCAGCCGACTGGCTTTGCTCTCTTCCGGCGCGGGCGCCAGCTGAGCTTTGTTCTCGGTTTGCGCCGGCTTGACGGCAACTTCTTGCCGGGTGGCAGGGCGCAAATTCACCACGTTGTTGCCAGCGGCAGTCGCAGAGGTGTTGACGGGCACGCGGGGACCGCCAGCCAAACTGTTCACATCAGTTGACATGGTCGTCTCCTGTTAACGCCATCCAGCACATTGGCTGGACGTGCAGGCACGCGCGGGAATCGCGGCCGGCAGCGCAACGGGCGACGGTCTTGCGACCGTCGCCGTTGTGGGCCCGTGGGGAGCGGCGGGACATCATTGCCGTTCCTTAACCTTCGCTTACTGCAGCAGCGACAAGACGCTTTGCGGACCGGCGTTGGCCTGAGCCAGAATCGCCAGACCTGCCTGTTGCAGCACCTGGCTCTTGGTCAGGTTGGCTGTTTCAGCAGCAAAGTCGGTGTCACGGATACGTGAACGCGAGGCCGAGAGGTTCTCGATCGCGCTGCCCAGGTTGGCGATCGTGCTTTGCAGACGGTTCTGCACGGCACCGAGCGCGGCACGCGAGCTGTCAACGAAGGAGATGGCATCGTCCAGGATGTTCAGGGCTTGCTGGGCGCCAATCGCCGTCGAGATATCGACATCGGTGACGTCCGACAGCGAAGCGCTGTTGGTCGTGGTGGTACCGTCAATCGTTGCGGCGCTGGCAGTGCTGGTGAACGACTTGGCGCTGTTCAGCGCGACGACACCGATGGCACGCATCGCGTCGTCAGCGGCTTCGGTCAACACATCGGTCGAAGCTGCCAGTGCGTTTTCGCCGGTGTAGTCATAGCCCTGCACCGTGATGGCGCCGGTGCTCACCGTGGTCAGCGAGTCGATGGTGATGTCGTCGCCAGATTCGCTGGTCAGGATGATTTCCGAACCATCGATCTTGGCAGTCAGGCCGGTGGTGCCGGCTTCGGCGTTGATGGCATCAGCCATCGAGGTCAAATCGCCGCCGGAAACCGTTGCCTGAATGGTCACACCGGTGCCGCCTTGACCTGCCAGGGTGAAGGTGTAGGTGTCATCAATCGAGAAGCTCAAACCGATCGTGGTGCGGGCATCGGCTTCAACGCCGGTCGAACCCGAGGCGGCATTGATCGAAGCGGCTACCGACGATGCCGAACCGGCAACAGCAATCACTTCGGTTTCCAGACCAGCGATGGTCAGGTTGCCGGTGACGCCGTTTGCGGTGACCGAACCGGCTGCCAGCACGCCACCCAGCGAGGTAACAGCAGCGGCGCCCGCTGCGTTCCACAGATCGCGCGTGTACGAACCCATGTTGTTGGCCTTGTAGTTACCCAAGGTCACGTTGATGGTTTCGAAGGCATTGGCGCCGACCTGGAAGGCTTCCGAACCGAAGGTGCCGTCCAGAATCTTGCGCGAACCGAACGTAGTCGTTTCGGCGATAC
>CAMLKQ010000257.1 GCA_946480585.1 uncultured Kangiella sp. | reverse complement strand
CCGTGCACCAGCACATGAAAACCATCGCGCGCCAGTTGCAGGGCAATGGCGCGACCAATGCCACGGCTGGAGCCGGTGACCAGAATACGGCGGGAAGCATTCGTCATGATCTTCTCTTGCAGAAAGGTTGTTGCGATCAGCTGGCGCCGCCAGCCAGGTATTTTTCCAATTCCGGCGGCTCAAAGACATTGATGCTGGCTTCGACCAGCAGGCCGGTATCGTTTTCAATGCGACACTGAAACGCACCGAGACCATTGGCTTCCTGATACTGCTTGGTCGCGCTGATGCGCAGCGTTTGGTTCAAGGCAAACTCAGCAACCTTGCTGTCGTAGCTGCGGGTGCCAAGCAGAAAGCCGACTTTCGGCGGCCGGCCATGCACGCGCTCGTGCACGCCGGCAAAACAGGCAATGGCCTGCGCCATGTATTCGATGCCGGTCCAAGCCGACAGCACGCCCTTGTCATCAACCAGAATGGTGCCGGCATGCGGCGTCGCGGTAACGACGATCTGTTCGTCGTCGCAGCTCAGCACCGCGTCGAGCAGAATCATGTCACCGGCATGCGGCAACAGTTCCGCCATCGACCATTGTTGAAACGCCAGCGTCACCTGCGCTCTCCTGAAATTCCGTTTGTCTGCTGCTACGTGCCGACAGCAACGCGGCCCAGTACCAGCGCCACATTGCTGCCGCCGAAGGCGTAGTTTGCGGTCATCACGGTGTTGAGTGTGGCCTGCTGCTGCGCCGTGACCAGATTCAGCGCCGGCAGGGCTTCATCCGGCACGCGTGGTGGCGATTGTACCGGCAAACGGCCATGTTGCAGCGCCAGATAACAGAACGCGAGCTCGACCGCACCCGCTGCTCCGAGCAGATGACCGGTCAGCGACTTGGTGCTGCTGCACGGCAGCTCAGCGCCGAACACCCGGTTGACAGCTTTCGCTTCCATCTCGTCGTTCTTCGGCGTCGCGGTGCCGTGAAGATTCAGATAATCGATGGCTGAAGCATCGACACCGGCATCAGCGAGCGCGCCACGCAAGGCCCGTTCGGCGCCAAGGCCATCCGGTTGCGGCGCCGAAATATGGTAAGCGTCAGCAGAGGCGGCGCCACCGAGCAGTCGCACCGGTGTGTCATCAAGCGGTTCTCGACTCAGCACAAACAATGCGGCACCCTCGCCGATATTGATGCCATCGCGATCGGCGCTGAACGGCCGACACTGCGCCTGCGAAAACGATTCCAGTGCCGCGAAGCCTTGCACAGTGAGCCGGCACAACGAATCGGCACCGCCGACGATCACGGCATCGCACAGATCCGCTTGCAACAACCAACGCGCCGACAACACCGCCCGCGTGCTCGACGTGCAGGCGGTCGACACCGTGTAAGCCGGACCGCTGATGCCGAGCTGGCGGGCGATGAACAATGCCGGCGCACCGATTTCCTGTTGGCGATAATGAAAGTCGGGCGAAAACGCGCCGGTCTGCGCCTGCACCAGCAGCGCATTTTCACCGCGATCAATGCCCGAAGTACTGGAGCCAATTACCACGCCAATGCGCTGACGCGGAAAACGTTGCAAGGCAGCATCAATCGTTGGCTGCAGCTGTTGCAGTGCCGCCAGCAGCAATTGGTTGTTGCGGCAGGAAAATGCGGCCAGCTCCGGTGCAATGGTCGGCAGCGTCGCAATGACCTTGCCGAGCCAGGCGCTGCGTTCCGGCAACCAGCCGGTTTCCACCTGCAATCCGGGGCGACCGGAGAACAGGGCCTCGGCGACATCATTTTGATCGGCACCGAGCGGACAGACGAGACCGGGCGCCGACAGGTAATAGCTCGCCGCGTTCACTCCCTGCTTCATTGACTCTGCTCCAGCGTTTGCACTCGCACGGTATAACCGAGCCGGTGTTGAATCAGCTCCACTTCATCGGTGCTGAGCCGGTTCACTTCGGCGAGCAATTCGTCGCCGGCGCGCAGGCGGCGGGCACCGGTTACCGAATCTTCCTGCAGTGACCAGCCCGACGGCAACTGCGCCTGCAACAAGGACAGCGGCCACAGCATCAGCTGAATGTCGAGCAAGGACTGCTCCGGCTTGACTGGCACGGGCAGCAAACCGGCATCAAACGAGACCTGCTCGCCATCGTATTGCAGCCGGTACAAGCGCTGACCGAATGGCGTCAACACCACTTGGGTGAACTGCGTGGCACTCCACTCTGTGCTCGCCAGCACCATCAATTTTTCGCCGCGGGCATCGGCGTTGACAATGTCTTCGCTGCGGGCAAACGGCGGCTGAGCCGGTAATGGCGCGGCGCACCAGCGTGCACTGCCGACCCAGCGCACGCACGGCGTGCTGGCGCAGGCAGACAGCAGCGCTGCCAGTGACACAGTCAACAACAAACGGATCACGGTGTTTCCTTTAACGGTATTGCTGAAACCGGTCTTTCTGACACGCGCGTTTCCGGCAACAGCACCAGCGTCAGTGGCGCCAGAATCAGCGCCAGCAACACGCCAATCAAAACGGTCAACCCGAACCCGGACACCGCCGGCAAGCTGGCGCCAACCAGCAAACCAAAGCCGAGCACGGCGGTCAGCGCTGACAACAGAATGGCAAGCAAACTGGCCGGCTCATGGCCCTCGCCTTCGGCGAGAAAGAGCGCGTAATCGATGCCGATACCAAGCACCAGCAACAAGGCGATGCCGGTGAACAGGTTGAACGGCTGCCCGGCATAACCGAGTACAGCCAGCGTCAAGCCGCTCGCCAATGCAGTCGGCAGCAACCGCACCAAGGCGCCATGCCAGCCGCACTGCCACAGCAGCCACAGCAAGGTGCCGGCGTATGCCAGCAACACATAACCCGTTGCCTGTTCCCGGAACGACTGGAACAACGCCGATATGCTGGCGGTCTTGTCGACAAAGCTGACGCCAGCCAATTCGATTGTGGCCAGCGCATCCAGATCATGAACGCCATCAAGTAGCACGATGCTGGCAACGCCACCGTCGGCGGGCGCCAGCCATTGCAAACGCTGCGGCTGGTTGTGCGGCATGGCCAGAAAGTCGGCGATCGGCAGCAGCGCGCGGGTCACGGTTTGCTGTCGCAGCGCCGCGATGTCTTCGGCCGGAAACTCCAGCGCCAGCAAGGTGGTATGCAAACTGCCGCCAGCGTCGAATGCGCGTTCAAGCAACCCGATGCGCTGCTGCTGCACGGCAACGCTCGGCAGTGCGTCGGACAAGGCACGCCAGCCGAGCAAGGCGCCGTGTTGGCGCGCCTGCTGCAGCGTCGCGACCAAAGCCTGCTCGCGCGCCTGCCATTCGGCTTCATCACGGGCACGAACCAGAAAGAATTGGCTATTGCCGTTCTGTTGCAGGATGTCGCCGATCTGTTGCTGCTCGGCAAGCAAGCCGGGATCCGACTTCTGCAGCAAGTGAATGTCATCATCAGCATGCAACAGCCACCAACCGGGCACCGCCATCAGGACCAGTGCACCGATCAGCAGATACACCGGTCGACGATGCTGACGCCAGGCCAGCAGGCGATCGTGCAAAGCGCCGGTCCATGCGAGTGCCGCGGGCGCGCGTTTGGTTGGCGCTATCAACACCGCCGGCAACAACAGCAGCACCGCCAGATAGCCACACAGCAAACCGAGCATGCAGAACAGGGCGATTTGCCGGAACGCACTGAATGGCGTCAGCGCAATCGCCAGATACGCCATGAAGGTGGTCAGCATCGCGACCGTCAGCGGCTTGAACAAGTGCCGCATCGCCGCTTTCGCATTCCATTGTGTTATGCCGGGGGTGCTACTGGCATGCAAGGTCAGATAGTGCAGCGCGTAATCGCCAGCGATACCGATCAGCGTTGTACCAAACACATAAGTCAGCAGATGCAGCTTGCCGTAAATCAGGATTGCCAGTGCGGTCGCGCCCAGCAATGAGGCACCGATCACCGCAAACATCAGCAGCAGCGGCGCGGCGCGGCGGAACGTCAGCAAGACCAGTAGCAACACGCCAACCGTGCTGATGCTGGCGATCACGCTGACATCGCGCTCACCGTCGGCACGGGCCTGGGCCGC
>CAMLKQ010000256.1 GCA_946480585.1 uncultured Kangiella sp. | reverse complement strand
GAACTGCTGGCCAGCAACGGCGGCGACTGCGAAGACTTCTCCATTGCCAAGTACATGACGCTGATTGCGCTCGGCGTGCCGGAAGCGCAGCTGCGCATCACCTATGTGAAGGCCGTCGAGCTGAACCAGGCCCACATGGTGCTCACCTGGTATGAAAAGCCCGATGCCGAACCGCTGGTGCTGGACAATTTGATCAACGAGATCAAACCCGCCTCGCAGCGGCCGGATCTGATTCCGGTTTACAGCTTCAATGGCGCCGATCTCTGGCTCGCAAAAGAGCGTGGCAACGGCCAGCTGGTCGGGCGCAGCGAACGGATTTCACCGTGGCGGGAATTGCTCGCCCGCATGGCGCGCGATTTTCGCAAGGCGCCGTTTCTGACCGCGCCGGCAGCGCCCTGATGGCGCAGGCAAGAAGGATGACACCATGTCATTGACCCGTCGTTTGCAATGGCTGCTCGCGGTGCTGCTGATGCTGGCACTGACGGCCAATCTGCTGCTGCAAGTGCAGCGCACCCGGGAGTTTCTGCGTGTGCAACTGCAAACCCACGCCCAGGACACGGCGACCAGTCTGGCGCTGTCGCTGACACCGGCGCTGGCCGCCAAGGACGTGGTCACGGCCGAACGGATGATCGACGCGATTTTTGATCGCGGATATTTCCGGGCGCTACGCTGGCGCGACGTCAACGATGTGGTGGTGTTGCAACGCGAAAGCACGGCGGCGCCCGTGCAGGTGCCCGATTGGTTTGCCGAGGCGCTGCCGATTGCCGCGCCCCAGGCCGAGGCGTTGCTGAGCGGCGGCTGGACCCAACACGGCAAGCTCGAACTGGAAAGCCACACCGGCTACGCCTTGCTGGCCTTGTGGCGCAGTTTTGTCGATTTGCTGCTGGGCTCGGTGATCGCACTGGTGGCCTTGGGCTTGCTCGTGTTTGTCACGGTGCAGCGTTCGCTGTCGCCACTGCACCGCATGGCCGATGCCGCGCACCAGTTCGTCAGCCGGCGGGCGCCGATGCAGCTGCCACAGGCCGTCGTGAGTGAATTGCAACCGCTGGCGCAGGCACTGAGCCAGATGAGCGAACAAGTCGCAGCCCAATTCGCGGCCCAGGCGGCCCAGGTGCAAGCCTTGCAGCAGCAATTGCAGTGCGATGCGGTGACCGGTTTGCCGAACCGTGCGGCGTTGCTGGATGCGCTGAGTGCGCTCGAGCAGCAAACGACACCGACTACGGTGCTGGCGGTGCGCCTCAGCAATCTCGCCAGCATCAATGCCGAGCACGGTTTCGCCGCGACCAACACCCTGCTGCAGGAATTGACCACGCATTGGCGCGGACTACGCGATTGGCACTGGTACCGGTTATCGGGCGGTGACTGGCTGGCGCTGGCCGCGCACGCAAGCGCGACGATCGATGTCGCCGCCGTGACACCAGCCGCGCCGTGGCAGAGTCAGGTCGTGCAACTGACGCTGACGCCTGCGCACAGCGCGCTCGAGCATGTCTCCCGAATTGAAGCGGCGTTGCAGGAGGCGCAGCAGCGGCAACTGCCATGGTGGCAGGTGCCCGCCGGCGAAATGCTGTCGACCGAACAATGGCGCCATACCTTGCAAACAGCCGTGCGCGAACAACGCTTCCGCTTGCTGCCGGCGGCAATTGAAAGTTTTGGCAAGCGACTGACACCGGCCGTCGAATGGCTGGCGCGACTGCCGCTTGCAGAGGGTGGCGAGTGCAGTGCCGGTCAACTACTCGCGCACAGTCGTCAACTCGGTTTGGCACGCGAGGTGGAAACGACATTGTTGCAACGGCTGCAAGCGATGCCGCGTGATGATCGCCATTGGCATTTGAATGTCAGTGCGAGTGCTGTTTGCGATCCCGCGTGGCAGCAACAGCTGTTGCAGTTGGCACGACAGCAAACACTCAGCATTGAACTCAGCGAAGCCGATGCACTCAGCGTGACGGATCTGGCCGTGCGCGTGCAGCCGCTGCGCGCCGCCGGCATCGGCGTCGGGCTCGATCAGGTTGCGCTGTCGGCCGGTTTGCTCGCCGCGCTGCCACGCTGGCGACCCGACTACCTGAAGCTGGGCCTCGGTCTCGCCAGCGCCGGTCCCGCGTCGCCGCTGCTGACGCAGTTGACCCGCTTGGCGCAGGCACTCGACATCGCGGTGTTGGTGCCGGTCGCCGCGAATGAAGCGGCGACAGTGTGGCAACAGGCTGGCGTCGACGGTGTCATGCGGCCACCGGCATAACCGGGCGCGTACACAGAACAGTTGGCCGAAATGGGAACTATTCACCCATCAATCGGCCGCCACCGACTGCGCAGCGTCCTAGACTGGGTTCAGGTCATGTCCCGACCCGTCTCAGGAGGAGGCTCGCCATGTTGTCCCGTCGTCTCATGTGGTTCCTGCTGGTCAGTATCACCGTCCCCGTCGCCGTCAACGCCGAAGACCGTTACCAACGCTATTTCGAAAGCGCCTATCGCGCCTGTTCCGATCAATTCCCGCCCGACACCGTCAGCGCCAGCGTCGATTACGCCGCGGCCCGTGAGGATTGTTATGCCGGCAAAGTGCAGCAGGCGCTGGCATCGCTGCCACCAAACAGCCCGCAGCTGTTTGAGGGCGCGCTGCAGGCCGCACCGGATTACGCCCACGTCGCCTTCGAAGCGGCGCTGAATGCCGGATTCGATCCGTATTACGCCGTCACAGCGGCGACCCGGGTGATGCCGGCCTTTGCCGACCGTTTCGCCAATCGCGCCATTCAGTACGGAGCCGACCCGAGCAAGGTCACCGAGGCAACCGCCGCTGGCTACCCGCGTGAGTACAAACGCGAGCAGGAGCGTGAGCGCGAAGGCAATTACAAGCGGAAATAAGCCTGACAAATGTCCCGGTTTGCCAAAGCCGCCGGTCGCGGCATAGACTCGGCGTGGCCTCGGAATTGGTCAGATGTTGACCAGCACCGGTCAGTTGAAGAATCCACTACACGTTAAGGAGATAACACCATGAAGCAAGGTCTTTCCGTTGTCGTCGCTTGCTGCAGTTTGTGGTGTGGCGCGGCCCTGGCAGGTGAAAACCCGGCCCAGTACTTCGCCCAGGCGCAAAAGGAATGCGACAAGCTGTATCAGGCTGACCAGGCCAGCCCAGCCGCTGCCGGCCAGTTCTCGCGCGAGGCTTGCTACACCTGGCAAACCCGGCTTGCCTTCGCCGATCACGCTGACCAACGCGATGCCTACTTCGCCGCCGCGCTGAAAGCTGCGCCGGAATACGTTGCCCAGACCTTCGATGCCGCACTTGATGCCGGCTTTGATCAATACGAAGCCGTCACGCTGGCCACGGCGGCTTACCCGAAAGCCGAAAGCACCTACGCCCAGCGCGCGATTTCTTACGGCGCCGACCCGGCATTAGTCACGCAGGCAACCGCCGCCGGTTACAAGAAAAAGTGAGCAATCCTTTTTAAATCAAGGAGCTCGGAAAGCTATAGCGCCCTTCTCTGAAAGGGCGCTATTTTTTTGACAGATTGGTGTTTTTTTTTCTCTGGCTATACTTTGCAGCACGGCAGTACGTGAGCATGAACCTCGCGCCCTGTATCACGTCGAACTGACACTGCCGGCTGCACAACCAATGAGGCCAACAATGAAAAAACTCCTGCTGCTCGCCCTGATTCCTCTGCTGTCGACTCCCGTCAGCACTGTCCTGGCAGCGGACGATGAATACACCCGCCTGGCCGCTACCCTTTGCGACTACGCCAAGGCCAATGATCGGACCCTGTTCCGCAAGAAACTCAAGGACGCTGATCTGCAACTTCGCCGTATCTACGGCGGCGTGTTGTGCGCCAAAGACGGAGCATTTGGCGGCGGCACCTTGCTGCGCACCGCGATCGCCAACAACGCCACCGATGTCGCCGATTTCATTCTGAGCCAGGTTGGTAACTCGGCCGTGTCGAGCCCCGAGCACGATGGCAAGACCATCCTGCAGTGGACCGAAGAACAGGCCGCGGCCGATGCCAGCAAGAAAGCCTTCATCGATCTGCTGAAAGCGACCAACTGAACACTGACCGCTTTCCGGCAACAAAAAAAGCCCGCAA
>CAMLKQ010000255.1 GCA_946480585.1 uncultured Kangiella sp. | reverse complement strand
TGTTGGTGTGCGTTCAGAAACGCTTCATACAGGGTGCTGTTATCGTGGTAATTGTGGCACCCGGCATTGGTGCAGCTGTCACCGGCCACCGCTTGGTGACTGGGGCGTGCCGTTGCGATATCAGCATGACAGGCCATGCAAAAATCTTTCGGTTGAGTCACCTGCATGGCATGCGTCTGTTCCGGCACATGCTCGCGATGGCAGCTGAGGCAACGTGAGGCATCCAGCCGCTCCAGCTCACCGGCGTTGCGCGGATCGGCAAATTTTTTCGGGCCGTGGGCATCGCCAATCGCTTTCATGTCGGCCTGATGACAACCGAGACAGCGCTGCTCGATGCCGGCATTGCCGGAAAACGCGTCGTCATGGCAGCTGGCACAAGCGAGCTCCATTTGATGATGGGCGTAGCTGAGCTCGCCCGGCTGGAAGACTCGCTGATCGTCGCCGAGCAGCTGCCACGCCAGCACCGCACCACCGGCTACGGTGGCGAGCGCAAAAAGCACAACGGAGAGGAATCGCATCGGCGGAATCAGTAGTAGTAGGTTTTGACAATGTGAAAAAGCAGCAAGGCCGGAACCGGCAACAACGCAAACCAGTGCAGCACGCGCAATCCTGTCGCCACGCGCCGCTGCCATGCCGATTGCGCCGCTTGCAGCCACGCTGCGCCTGCCAATGCACCGGTGATGGCGACCAGCAGCATCGCCAACAACAACCCGCGATTGAGGCCATGGCCGACACGACCACCGGTGTGCACCCACCACAGCATGAGGGCCACTGCCGCGGTCAACGCGTGAGTGCCAAGGCGCGCTTTTTGCGCGCGTTCGTGCAAGCGCTGCACCCGACGCCAATAGCCCCAGACAAAACTGAGCAGCGCCACCAGCAGCAGGACATATCCGGTGATTTGGCGCGCGACCGGATCGCGCCACAGCCAATCGATTTGCCGATAAGCCGACAGCCAGCTGCTGGCCAATGGCGTCTGCCAGCCCAGCAGCAGCGCAATGCCCAGCAGCAGTACCGAAGCCACGGCAGCGACGGTCATTCGGGAGTTGTAACGGGAAGCGGTGCCGCCCAACACTTGTTCGATACGGCCGGCACAGGAACCGCAGTGCTGACTGGCGCCCGTGCAAGCGATGATGCGCGCGCGGGTCAGCCCTTGTTGTTGCAGTTCGAGCAGGCGACCGCGGCTGACATTGGCGCAGAAGCAGATGATTTGCTGGGTGCTGTCGCTCCCGGTTTCCGGTAGCTGACCGGATTGGCCAAACGCTTGAAGCTCATCCGCCGTCAGCAAGCGCTGCTCGGAAACAGCGGAGCTGAATGCGGAAATGTCGGTGTTGGCGCGATCGTAAAGAATGGCACCGACGACACGCTGATCGATGAGAAAAATCCGGCGATACGCCTGCTCCGGTCCACTGTACACGTGCACGCGTTGATCGATCGCGCGGGTATTGCCAATGCTGACGATCGTGCGTTCGGCCAGTTTCAGTTGAAACACGTTGCTGGCCGCTGGCGATACCGCGGCTTGACCGGTCAGCACGGCACTCAACTGTTCGGCATGATGCAGGCAGGGCGCCAGACTGCCGACCGTCTGCCCGGCCTGCTCGCAGCATTCGCCGATCGCGTAGATGTGTTCGTCACTGGTGCGAAAATTGGCATCGACAATCACACCGCGATCGACAGCCAACCCTGCATCCACCGCCAACCGGATTTCGGGCTCGACACCTGTGGCGGAAATCAGCAGGTCCGCGCGTAGCGCACTGCCATTGTCCAGCGTCAGGGTCAGTGCGGCCGGCTCGCACGCGAGGCTGGCGATCTTGCGATCGCACATTACCGAGACGCCCTGCTCGCGCAGCTGCTCAGCAACGCGACTCGCGGCCTCTTGATCGAGTTGGCGTGGCAACAGATGCGGAAATCGCTCCAGCACCGTGATCTGCTCACAGCGGGCCTGCATAGCCCGTGCGGCCTCGATGCCGAGCAGCCCGCCGCCGACCACCACGACATGGCGCGGCTTCAGCTCGGTGAGCACCTGCAAATCATCCAGACAACGAAAATCGCGCAGCCGTGGATGACTGCTATCCAGCGGCGGCAGCCGGCGCGAGCGCGCGCCGGTGGCGAGCACCAGCGTCTCGTAACGGATCACGCGGTCATCGTGCAGTCGCACGCGGCGGGCCGCGCGGTCGATCGCGACGACACGGGCATCGTGCAGAATCCTGGGCGCGAGATCGGCTGCCGTCGGCGGAAACGCCGCCAGTCGTTGCAGCGGCCGCCCGTCGGCCAAGGTCGAACTGATCTGCGCCCGGTTGTACGGGACAAAGCGTTCGCCATTGAGCATCAGCACGTCACGCGTCGGCGCCTGCCGTGCCAACAGCCGGACCAGCGCCTGGGCACTCGGGCCGGCGCCCACCACCAACACTGACGCGGCATCACAAGCGGCCAGCCCTTCAGCGACCGGCGCCGGCTGCAAGGCCTTCAACTCGTCTGCCAGCAACCGCCACGCGGCATCTTGCGGCTCGGGTTCCAACAGCCCCCGCACTGCGCTCAAGTCAGCCATGTTCCCCTCACGGCGACAGCCTGTTATCCACCGACCGTTGTTTCTGATGCCCGACGGTCTGGATGTGAACCGCTGCACGCTCGTACAAAGCGATACAAAGTGGTACACATGTTTTATTTATACTGGCAGCATTGCACCCCACTGACAAGACGGATTTCGGGTGCCCGCAGCAGGATGCCGCGCAACGAGGAACGGTCGAGCAGCAGCGCGCCTGTGGAGGGAGCAGGCACGCGGTCCGGCACCGTTCCTTTCTTCCACAAGCAAAAGAACTTCGGCCCGGCGCAGAACGGGCCGCTCGAGGAGATCCATCCTGTGGCGCGATTATTTTCGTTGTTTGGGGAACGCAAACTCGCTGACACGCCGACGCCGGACAGCGCAGCACCGGCCCCGACGCCGGTCACCAGCAAACCCGATGCCGGCATTCCGTACGACGGTCAATTGATCGCCATGCTGAAGCAGGATCATGTCCAGCTGGTCAACCAATTCACTTCGCTGATGCCGCTGCTGCGCAACCACGACGTCCGCAACTTTCGCTCGCGGCTGCAAGCCTTCAAAACTGAGTTTCAGGGCCACATCATCAAGGAAAACGTCAAGTTCTACGTTTACCTTGAGCAGTCACTGGCGAAGGATGAAACCAATCTGGAATTGATCCGCGATTTTCGCCGCGAGATGAATTCCATCAGCCGGTCGGTGGTGCATTTCTGCAACCGTTACATGGACGATCCGATGTCGCCGCTGACCATTCAGAAGTTCGCCCAGGAATCCAACGAGATCGCCGAGGCGTTGCTGCGTCGCATCGAACGGGAAGAACGGGATTTGTATCCGTTGTATATGGCGAATTGAATCCGCACCAAAACAAAAAGCCGGCTCTTGAGCCGGCTTTTTGTTGTCACTATTCATACCCTCAATCCAGAATGATGTGCGGCAAAAACCGCGACAAATCCTGGGTGATGTGGGAGGCGTCTTCGCGGATACCGATGCCGCACGCAACATCGCCGACCAGCCAACTACCAAGTACGGTGTAGTTGCCGTCAAAACACGGCGCCGGATGCCACGCCTGGCGGATGCACGGGTAATGACCATATGGGCCATCAACCTGCAGCAAGCGACCATCCGGCAGATGCGCCTGAACATTGGCGCCTTCGCGGGAAAAGAACGGTTTGCGCACCCAGCCAGCCGGCAAGCTCGTGCTGGCCTCATCAAAGTAAGTCGGCAACAAATTCGGATGACCGGGATGCCGCTGCCAGAGCAAGGCCAGCACCGCCTTGTTGCTGAGAATCAGTTTCCATGGCGGTTCGATAAAGCGCGTTTGCGACTGCCGCAGGTGCTCCGCAAACGGCTCCTGCAACAGATCTTCCCACGGGTACAGCTTGAACAGCGTGGCAATGCGCTCGTCCTGCTCATCGACAAACTGGCCGTCACTGTCGACGCCAATCTGCTCGATGGGCAAAAACCGGTTGGGGCAACGCGCCTGGGTAGCAATGTCGCGCAAATACGCGACGGTGCCACAATCCTCTTCATTGTCGCCAAT
>CAMLKQ010000254.1 GCA_946480585.1 uncultured Kangiella sp. | reverse complement strand
AGCCCCATTAGCAGCCACAGCGCTGATCGCTTGCGGTTGAGCCGGGCCTGGGCATCGCCGGCACGACGCAGCAAGTCGTAACAAAGCCCAAGCAGAAATAACGGAACCAGCAGCAACAACAGTCCGCCGTTGCCACGTTGCATGGCAAGCACCACCAGCACACCGACAGACAGCGCCAGCAACCAGCGCCACACGCTACGCCAGCCTGCGCGAACGGCCATCACGGTTTCAACAGCGCAAAGGCGGGACCGTCCAGCACAAAGCGATATTGCAACTGGCAATTCTGCCCCGGTGCCAACGCAATGGCGTGTTGCAGCTCGACGATGCGATCCGGATCCATGTCGTCATCCGGACCGCTGGCGGCAAGCAAGGCATAGTCCACTTCCCCACCACCAGACTGCAACGCCAGTTCGATGACATTTTCGCCGCGCTTCACCGCCGTTTGCGCCGCATTGCTGGCGATGCTGCCCGGCTCCCCACGGAGCTCATGCAACACGACGCCGTTGAGCCTCACCTCGCCCGTCAGGTTGCCATCGGCAAATCCGAACAACTGAAAATAGCGATAGACTTTTTCCGCTGTGGTGACGGCCAGGGTCTGCATGATCGTGTCCTCTGCCATTTCGATAGGTGTCGCGCGCAAAACGGAGATCAATCACTGAACATGTCGTATTCAATGTCGAGGATTTTCCAGCCGTCAGCAGCATGCGCCAGCTGCCAGGTCGAACGGCTGCCGCCGCGACTGAACTCGGTGATGCCACAGTCATAGGTCACATCCACCACCAGACCTAGCCGCTCACTCGTCGCACCAGGCTGCAGCGCAAACCAGATGGTGTAAGGCGGCCAGTCCGCCTGCGCATTACTGTCGATGGCACGCTGATAATCGGCAGCGGTAGCCGGCACCAATGCGCCCTGCAGGAAACGCCAATACTGCTCACCGCAACGCAGCACGGAACCTTCGGCTTTTTGGCTGCTGAGGAATGGCTCGCACTGCAGGATCAGCAACGCCAGCGTTGCTGGCAAGCTGTCGTCAGGGTTGGTGCGCTGCATGGTGACGCCTCGGGGTGGGTCGTCAGCCTGCGCGGTCATTGGCACGACGTTTCATCGGCGCCGTGCTGCCTTTGGCTGACAGCCTCAGTATAGCCAGCCTTGCAGCAGCGACGCTGGCCATTCCGATTGGGTCTTTGCTTTGTTTGGTTTGGTAAGCGTGACAACTGCGTTTTGTTCCGCCGACCAGCCCCTCAGCGAGAACCGACAAGCACTACAACGACGGCGTCAGTCCGTGATTCTTGCCGGCGTACATCGCGTGATCAGCCGCGCTCAGTAACGCATCGAGATCGTCGCCGTCGGTCGGGTAGGCGGCAACACCAATGCTGGTTCCCACGGTCAGCGTATCGGTGCCGAACAGCAGCGGTTTGGCAACGGCGCGGTGCACGCGTTTGATCAGTGAATCGAGCGCCGGGCCGGCTTCGGTATCGGGCAACAACGCGAGAAATTCATCGCCGCCGATGCGCGCGAGAAAATCGGTTTCGCGCAGGCAGGCTTGCAGTTGCTGGGCGACATGCACGAGCAGCGCATCGCCGGCGGCGTGACCGAACGCATCGTTGATGCGCTTGAAGCCGTTCAAATCCAGATTGAGCAGAACAAACGGCCGCTGACTGCGCCGCGCCAGCGCCATCATTTCGCTGGCGCGCTCGTCAAAGCGCAGGCGGTTGGCGACGCCGGTGAGCGGATCGTGCCGGGCCAGCTGCTGAATTTGATAGCGGTCGCCGATCAGCACGCCGACCATGAACGCAATGATCAGCGCCAGCGCGCTGCTGATCAGGTACATCGCGCCGATTTGCCATTCGCTGCGAGTGCCGGTCCAACCGGCGCGCGGACGGGCGGCGAGTTGCCAGCTGCCGCCGGGCAACAGCACGTCGAGCAGACGCGCTTCGCCATCGGCAAACAACTCGGCACGGCCAAAAAAAACATCGCCATTGGCGCCGAGACCATCGCGGCCGCGCAGGGCAAATTCGACCGGGCCCTGCAATTCAAGGCCGGCGCTCGCCAGAATCGGCCGGGTATCAAGCGCCACTGACGCCACGCCCCAATAACGCACACCACCATCGGGTTGGCTCAGCAGCACCGGAATGCGATTGATGAGGCCAACGCCACCTTGCGCCAACTCGACCGGGCCATTGAGCACCGGCTGCCAGTCACGCATCAGCCGTTCGACGGAGCCACGCTGGCCGGGGGTATCGAGATAACGCAGGCCGAGCACACGCTCGTTGCCGGCCAGCGGATAGACATAGCGCACGACGTTGTCGGGCGCGACGGCGATGCTGCGGATATTGGGCCGCAAGCGCACCAGCGTCGCGGCCACCCGCTCGAACTGCTGGGTGCTGAAATCCGGGTTGGCAGAGATAAACGCGGCCACGCCCCAACCGAGATAAAGCGAGCTGTTCAGCTCCGACTCCAGCCGGGCTCGCACGGTACCCGCTTCGGCCAGCACGGCACTGCGCTGCTCTTCCCGGCCGCGCTGCACCTCCAGCCAGACCAGATACCAGCCGAGCGCCAACGCCAGCAGCCCGGCCAGCACCGCTGCCGCCCAGGCGCGGCGCTGGCCGACCCGGCGATGTCCCTGTTGTTGGCCCTGCGGTTGAGCGCGCGTCACGCCAAGCCTCCTGCCCTGTCCTTGCACTGAGCATAAACCAGCCACCGGCGCTTGCGCTGCGCGCAGCGCAGCATTTGTGCCCTCGGTCACTGCCCGCTGCTTGGCAAAACCCGGTTACATCCGGTCACCGGCTTAGCAAGTCTTTAAGGTTTTCTTAGCAGCTATTTAGCAACCTCGGAAACATCTGCTCGCTACGATGGCCACCGTCCAAACGCCAGCGGGATGGCTGGCGTCTGAAGCAAAACCCGAGCGTCAATCCGGGCGTCGGCCCGGCCACAGGAGTGAACACCATGTCCCGTCAACACCTGCCTTCTCGCTACAACAGCTATGCCCTGGTCCACAAAGGCTTGCGCGCATTCATGATGCACACGTTGAGCAAAGCGGGAACCGCCGACTGGCAGGACGGTGACGATTGCGCCAACGTGCTGATGACGGTGCGCAATCTCGCCGACACTTGTCGCAGCCATCTGCAGCACGAAAACGAGTTCATCCACAAAGCGATGGAAGCCCGGCAACCCGGCTCGGCCCGTCACGGCCAACTCGATCACCACGAGCACGAACAAGCCATCAACGGTTTGCTGGCCGATTGTGATCGCATTGAGCGCAGTAACAGCAGCGAACGCAACCAGCTCGGCGCCATGCTGTATGACCGGCTGGCGCTGTTCATTGCCGAGAATCTGGAGCACATGGCGATGGAAGAAGTGGATCACAACGCCGTGCTCTGGCGTCATTACAGCGATGCCGAGATCCATGCCATTGAGCAGGCACTGGTCGCGTCGATTGCGCCGGAAAAAGCCATGCACTTCCTGCGCTGGATGCTGACGGCCGCCACCCCGGCCGAACGCGCCGACAAGCTGCGCGGCATGCGGGCGAAGATGCCGCCGGAAGTGTTTATGGGCGTGCTCGCGATGTTGCAACCGCTGCTGTCGGCGACCGATTGGCACAAGCTGCAGCTGGCGCTGGAATTGAGTTCGCCGTTTGACGGCTGTGATCCGGCCGAGCTTGACGCGTTCAGCAACCAGCGCCGGAGCTATGTCGCGCCGCAAAAAGCGGTGGCATAAGGTGACCATCGGCGTGACGCGGTACGGACACGCATGCTGGTTCCGTCACAACGCCTGTCACGCCCTATTCCCGCAACCACTATTCTCGCAACCACTATTCTCGCAACAGCAGCGGCCGGTCGACGCGCAAGCGGAACCGGCCGCGACCGGTTTTTTCGATGGCAAGATAATCGCAGCGCTCCGCCAACCGGCGGGCGAGCAGAATCAAGCGTGCTTCAAGGTTGTCGGACAATTCCGGCAACCCGATGCTGGCGTCCATACGCAGTTCGCGGTTGCTGAATTCGACCCGGCCATCATGCTGATGGCTGTTGACCAATCGCCACAAGATGGCGCCGGCAACGCCTTTGATCAGGTAATCGTCATCGAG
>CAMLKQ010000253.1 GCA_946480585.1 uncultured Kangiella sp. | reverse complement strand
AAAACGCACTGCTGAGCGAAGTTTATTACGGTGCGCGCGTCGACGAAACCTGGAAGGACATGCTAGGCGGTTATCTGGACTTGGCAGGCGAATGGTTCAACGTCCGAGTCGTTTATATGGTCAACAAGGTTGACCGCTTGATTTACGATGAAGACCCACCGCGGGTACGCTTGGATGACGTCGGCCAAAAGTTTTATGGCATCGCCTTCAACGTCGACCACGGCAATTTCGTCTTGCGCTCAGAGTACAACACCTTTGAGCGCCCAGATGAGGACAACAAATACAAGGCCTCACTGCTCGGCATTGGCTATCGCTTCGGCGACTTCCTGCCGATGATCACTGCATCGCAGTTTGAAGAGACTGCCACCTGGCCGGACATCGAAAAACACGATACCCGCTCGTTCAGTCTGCGCTGGGATTTCTCCAGCTCGGCCGCGTTCAAGATTCAGTATGATGTCTTTACTGACGAGTCGACCTATTTTTACGCCGGCAACGACGATGTCTCCGATTTCATCGGTGACTCCAAGCTGATTGCCTTTGGTGTCGATGTCGTCTTCTGAGGGAACAAGCCATGACGTTACGCATGTTGTGTTTGACACTGTGCTGCCTGCTGAGCGCGGTGGCACAGGCCGAAGTGGCCGTGATCGTGAACCCCGGCAATGGCGCGAGCTTGTCGTCGGAGGACGTGCAGCGCCTGTTTCTCGGCAAGCTGAAAAGCTTTCCCGGTGGTGGCGAGGCCACGCCGGTGAACCAGAAAGAAGGACAGCCGGCGCGCGAGCAGTTCAACCAGGCGGTATTGAACAAGTCGGAAAGCCAGCTCAAAGCCTATTGGTCGCAGCTGGTATTCACCGGCAAAGGCACTCCGCCGAAAGAGCTCGACAATGACGACGCCATCAAGGCCCTTGTCGCCAGCACACCGGGCGCCATTGGTTATATCGATGCCGCCAAGGTCGATGGTTCGGTCAAGGTCGTTCTCAAACAGTAAGTCACTGAATCAATCGACAACTGAAGCAATACGCTTTGATAAAGCAGGCGGCGCTGCCAATTTCCGATTCAGCGCCGCCCTGCTGCCAGCCCCTTTGCAACTGCCCCACTCCATAGCCCACCGCCCGCATCGCCGTAGGCCTGATTTGGGCGATCAAATTACCCAAGCCTTTGCAATTTGCCGCCGCTCAGGTAAGGTGTCTCGCCGATTAGCCATCCAAACGGCTTAATCCAAATGCCCCTGCTCCTCGTAACCGGGATACCTGTACTGGTCGAGCGCCGACAGGCTCAAACGGGCTGATACTGAAAAACGGGCAACAGGTCTCCTTTGCCGAAAACACGGATAACAAATAAATGAGCAAACCCAACGAAGGCTGGGGCTCCCGCATTGGCTTGATTCTGGCCATGGCCGGCAACGCGGTCGGTCTTGGCAATTTCCTGCGCTTCCCGATCCAGGCCGTGGAAAACGGCGGCGGCGCTTTCATCATTCCCTATCTGGTGTGCTTCCTGCTGATGGGCGTGCCGTTGCTGCTGATCGAATGGACCACGGGCCGCTTTTCCGGTCAGTTCGGCGATCACACGACGCCATTCCTGATGCAGCGGCTGGACCCGAAGCGCGCATTCTGGAAATACCTCGGCGTGTTCGGGATCTTCGCCAACGTCGCCGTGGCAGCCTATTACTGCTATGTCGAAAGCTGGACGATGGCCTATATCTACCACTCCGCGGTCGGCACCTTTGCCGGCATGGATCAGGCGCAAGTAGCCGGCTTCTTCACCGCTTACACCGACACCTATCAGAGCACCACCGGCATTCCATTCGAGAACGTGATTTTCTTCGTGCTGTGCGTGGTTCTGAACACCTGGATTCTGAGCAAAGGCTTGGCGGGTGGCGTGGAGATCACCGCCAAGATTGGCATGCCCCTGCTGATTCTGTTTGGCGTCTTTCTGGCGATTCAGGGCGTAACGCTGACCGCTGGCGAAAAAGGCGCCCAGTTCGACGGTCTGGTCGGCCTCGATTTTCTGTGGACGCCGCAGTTTGATTCGCTGACCAATCCGAGCGTCTGGCTCGCGGCGGCCGGTCAGGTGTTCTTCACGCTGTCGGTCGGCATGGGCACCGTGATCTGCTTTGCTTCCTACATCAAGAAGCGGCGCGACGTCGCGCTCAATGCGATGACCGCCGGCTGGCTCAACGAGTTTGTCGAAGTCGTGCTTGGCGCATCGATTCTGATCCCGATCTGTGTCGGCTATTTCGGCATCGATGGCGTGGTCGAGCTGGTCAATTCCGGTGGCGGTTTTGGTCTTGCCTTCCAGTCACTGCCATACCTGTTCCAGCAATGGGGCGATTTGATGGCCATCGTCGCCGGCATCGCTTTTTTTGGTTTGCTGTTTTTCGCCGGCATCACCTCAAGCCTTGCCATGGGCACGCCATGGATGGGCCTGCTCCAGTACGAATTCGGCTGGAAGCGACAAACCGCAGCCTGGTCATTCGGTGCACTGGTATTGCTGCTCGGTTTGCCGACCGTGCTGTTCTACGACAAAGGCGTATTCGGCGAATACGACTACTGGGCCGGCACCGTCTGCCTGTTCTTCTTTGCGATGATGGAATCGATCCTGTTTGCCTGGGTATTCGGCATTGATCGTGGCTGGCAGGAAATCAACGACGGCGCCGAGATCCGGCTGCCGCGCGTCTACAAGTTCATTCTGAAATTCATCACTCCGGCGCTGCTCTTGTTCGTATTCATCGGCAACCTGTTCATTCCCGCGGGTGGCGACTGGGCCGGCGCGATAAACCAGTTGCTGGCCGGCAATGGCTGGCAGTTTGATGCCAGCTCGCTGGTCGGCACCGTCAGCAACGCCGGCCTGAAAGCCGAACTCGCCGCCGCAGAACTGGCCGGCAACGCAGAAACGGTGGCGCAGTTGCAAGAGCGTCTGTTCTATGTGAACGGCGCCCGCTTGTTGCTGCTCGCGACTTTCCTGTTCATAACTGCCTTGGTTTACCTCGCTTATCGCAAACGCATTCGGACCACAGGAGCCTTCGCATGAGCACCAGCGGCCTGCTGATGATGACAATCACGATGACGCTGGTGACCGGCATCACCGTCTATCTGGTCTGGCGCGTGCTGACCGCACCACAGCCGAACGATGACGAGGAATGATGCGACAGTTGCGCAGGGACTGTCCGTGTTATCAAGGGTTAAATCTGGCTTAAGGCAGAATCGCGACAATCTGGCCAGCCTTGTCTGGAAACCCTTGAAATGAGTGAGAGTACCGTTCGTCTGCCGTGGCGACGCCTGACCCTGCTGCCCGCGTTGCTTTTTGTCAGCCTGCTGCTGCTGTTTGTGTTGTTCGATGTGGATCGCCGGGTAGCCGACGCGTTGTTCAGCAGTGACGTCGGCTTTCCGTTTCAGCGCTCCGACAGCTATGAGTTCTGGGCGCATTGGTTACCGCGCAAACTGGCTGCCTTCTGTTTTTTTGCCTTGGTATTGCTATTGCTGATACCCCGCACCGGTAAAACCTGGCGCAATTGGTATTTGCCGCTCTGGCTCGGTGTGTTTGCCATGCTCGCAGCGACCTCCTTGATTGGTCATTTGAAAGCGAGCACCGGCATCTACTGCCCCTTGCAACATGTGCAATACGGTGGGAACGTCAATGAAAGTTATGTCGGACCCTTGCCGATTCCGATTGACGATGGTGGTCGCTGTTGGCCGGCTGGCCATGCCACCAATGGGCTGGCCTTCATTGCGCTTTACTTCAGTTTCAGCCTGATCGGCCGGCAACGGCTCGCACGATTCAGTCTTGTTACCGCGTTGATTGCCGGCCATGCACTGGGCTTGTCGCAAGTTGTGCGCGGCCAGCATTTCCTGTCCCATCAGTTGTGGTCCACCGCGATCTGCTGGTTTGTGCCCTTGACGCTCTTCTGGCTGCTTGACCGCGTGCAACGTTGGCGAAAGTAGCACGGTCAGCCGCGCACGCCTCCCGCTGCCGCTATCTCACGCTCTCATGGTTCCTATCGCGCTGGCCCTGTCACGCTAGCATTGTCACATGCTCGCCATCACTCTGTTGCGAGCCCGCGTTCCGGGCTGCCAGCCAGCTCCGGA
>CAMLKQ010000252.1 GCA_946480585.1 uncultured Kangiella sp. | reverse complement strand
TGGGTCCGGGTCAGTTGCGGCACCAGCGGCACCAGCGACGCCGGCAAGCGTTCGCTGAGTTTCGCCAGACGATTGCTGGTTTCCAGCGACAAGCGACTGTCGGCCAGCACGATCTGCTCGTCGTTCATCAACAGGGTGCGTTCCGGCGCGGCGGTCAATTTGGCGAGATGCTCGGACAAAAAAGGCAAGCGCACATCTGCGGATACCGCCCCGATGATGCGACCGGCTTGCCGCACCGGCGCGACCAGCGGCACCACCCAACCGGCACCGGCCGCATCGACGTGCGGCTTGCGCCAACTCGGCTCGTGCTGATCCGCCAGCTGACTGACCAGCGCGCGCTGCGAGTCCGGGCCAACGAAGCGAGCAAAAAACGCCGGCAGATCGGCCATGTTGTTGTCACGCAGCAAGCGCTCGGTGCTGCGATAGGGAAACACACCAAGCAGCGGCGATTGCAGCGAGTTGTAATAACTCCATTGCAGCGCACTGTCAGTCAAATGACTGGAGGCCGCCAACGGAAACAGCGCCCAGATGATTTTGAGCTCATCCTGAATTGCCGGCACATTCGGATCCGCCGCCAGATACACGTTGCCAATCTGCGCGGTCGGCGTGCTCTGCTGCAGCAGATCGAGCGAATAGCCACCGGCGGTCGCCGGTAGCGACGGTTGCAAAAATTTCAGCAGCGCCGGCGGCTCATTGCCGCTGTGCAACGCCAGATGGGCGCTGTGTTGCAGACGCTTGACGTGATTCTGCAGGCCTTCCAGCAACGTCTCCATGTGCAGCGCCAATTGCTCATTCTGCTGGCTGCTGCGCAGCAAAGCTTGCTGCTGCCAATAGCTGTGCAAATGTTGCAGCAACAGCACCGCCAGCAGCGCTGAAATCAGCAGCGCCACCGCCATCACGCGATGCCAGACGGTCCGATTCATCCGCGTGGGCTCCGTTGCCGCACCGCTTCGAACAGGCAGACACCGGTCGCCACCGACACGTTCAAGCTGCTGACCGTACCGAACATCGGAATGTGTACCAGCTGATCACAATGTTCGCGGGTCAGTCGCCGCATGCCTTCACCTTCGGCGCCCATCACCAGCGCCAGCGGTCCGTTCAGCTTGGTTTGGTAAATCGAGTCACTCGCCTCACCGGCGGTACCGACCACCCAGACATTGCGGTCCTTCAGCATGCGCAGCGTGCGCGCCAGATTGGTCACGGTGATGAACGGCACCCGCTCGGCCGCACCACAGGCCACCTTGCGCACGGTCGGATTGAGCGCGGCCGAGCGATCTTTCGGCGCAATCACCGCGTGCACACCCGCGGCATCGGCGGTGCGCAGGCAGGCACCGAGATTGTGCGGATCGGTGATGCCATCGAGCACCAACAGCAGCGGTGCATCGAGCCGGTCCAGCAGCGTTTCCAGATCGTCTTCGCGCAGTTGCGGCGCCGGTTTGCATTCCGCCACCACGCCTTGGTGCACAGCGCCGTCCGTCAGTTGATCGAGCGCCTTCCGATCACGCCGGCTGATGCTGACGTCGAGCGCTTCGGCCCGGCGCAGCAGCGCTTGCAGCTTGTGATCGTCACGACCGTCCAATACATACAACCGGACAATGCGTTCCGGTGCGGCTTCCAGCAAGGAACTGACCGCATGCACGCCAAAAATTCGTTCCACCTGTGTTCTCCGTCCGGTCGCGATTTATCGCCGACCGCGTTTTTTCTGTTTGCGAATGGCGCTCGGCGCTTTACCGCCGGTGCCGGCACTACCGGAACGGCTGCTGTCGCTGGATTTCTTGCTGCCGCGATCCGCCGATTTGCCCGTTCGGCTGGCCGCTGCACTGTCTTTTCCAGTTCCAGGACCTTTTCCTGTTCCAGGGCCTTTTCCGGTGCCAAGGCCTTTTCCGGCGCTGGTGCCCTTTCCGGTACTGCGGCTTTTGCTCGTGCTGCCTGCGCTACCGCGTAGCGAGCGGCCGCTCTGGCTGTCACGCTCGCGTTCGCCGGCCGCGTCTTTGCGCCGCCGGCCGGCATCGCTACCGCGGCTGCTTTCGCGTTCAATTTTGTCCGGCACCGGCCCGCCGCCGTCGCGAACCAAAGCCTTGCGAATGGCAGCCATGCGCCGGGCTTTCATTTCGGCGTCGCTCGGTTCGGCCTCACCGCTGCGCGTGCGCCGGGTGCCCGCACGATCGGCTGCCGGTTCACGCACCCGTTCGACAAACTGGAAATCGATCTTGCGCTGCTCCAGATCGACATCAGCGACCCGGACCTGAATCCGATCGCCGAGCGCAAAGCGTTCACCGCTGCGCTCGCCGGTCAGGGTCTGGTGGGCGGCATCGAAATGGTAATAGTCATTGCGCAGGCTGCTGATATGCACCAGCCCTTCGACAAAAATTTCTTCCAGCTCGACGAACAAACCGAAACCGACCACCGCGGTCACCCGGCCGGCAAAACTCTCGCCGAGCTTGTCACGCATGTATTCGCATTTGAGCCAGGAGGTGACATCGCGGCTGGCCTCATCGGCGCGCCGCTCGGTCATCGAGTTCTGGCTACCGACTGCGGCCAGCGTTGTTGCGTCATAACGGACCGCGCCGTCGTTGCCAACCATCGCCTTGTCGGTGGCGGCGAGAATGGCCTTGATGCCTCGGTGCACGACCAGATCCGGATAGCGCCGAATCGGCGAGGTGAAATGCGCATAGGCAGTCAGTGCCAAACCGAAATGCGGTTCCATGTCCGGCTGGTAAACGGCCTGGGTCAGCGAGCGCAGCAACAACACCTGAATGGTGTCGGCATCCGGCCGCTCGGCGATGCGCGCCATCAGCTGGGCGTAATCTTTCGGTGTCGGTTCTTCACCGCCACCGAGTCGCAAACCGAGCACGGCCAGTTGCTCACGCAGCATTTCCAGCTTGCGCAAGTTCGGGCCTTGGTGCACGCGGAACAGCGCCGGCGTTTCGTGTTTGTTGAGGAAACGTGCTGCCGCGACGTTGGCGAGGATCATGCACTCTTCGATCAAGCGGTGGGCATCGTTGCGCACCACCGGCACAATTTTCTCGATCTTGCGCTGGTCGTTGAATTGCACCTTGGTTTCGCGGGTGTCGAGTTCGATGGCACCGCGCTGGCGGCGCGCCTCGGCCAGCGTTTGATACAGCGCCTGCAACTCGCGCAGACACGGCAGCAATTGCCCTTCCTTGTCGCTGGCCGCCGGCTCGCCGTTCAGCAGCGCCCAGACCCGGGTATAGGTGAAGCGCTGCTGCGATCGCATGACGGCAGGATAGAACCGGTGGCTGGACAGGTTACCGGCATCCGACACGGTCATTTCGCAAACGAGACAGAGTCGGTCAACGTCCGGCTTCAGAGAACAGAGTCCGTTCGACAACAGCTCCGGCAACATCGGGATGACAAAGCCGGGGAAGTAAACCGAGTTGCCGCGATTGAGCGCTTCGGCATCGAGCGCGGAACCGGGCCGGACGTAATGGCTGACATCGGCGATCGCGACCCACAGCCGCCAACCGCCGGCTTTCTTGCGTTCGCAATAAACGGCGTCGTCGAAATCCTTGGCGTCTTCGCCGTCGATGGTGACCAGCGGCAGCGCGCGCAGATCAATACGACCGGCCTTGTCTTCGTCGCGCACCACCGGGGCCAGCGCGGCAATTTCCTTGTCGACCGCCGGTGGAAACTGGTGCGGCAAATCGAACTGGCGAATCGCCACTTCGATCTCCATGCCGGGCGCCAGGTGATCGCCGAGCACTTCCACCACCTTGGCCAGCGGCTGGGTCAGCGCCGACACCCGCGGCGCCAGCTCGACCACCACCATCTGGCCGTCCTTGGCGCCGAGCTCGTCACCCGGCGGCACAATGAATTCCTGGCTGATGCGCGGATCGCTGGCTTTGACAAACGCCACGCCGCGTTGCCGGAAATAGCGGCCCACCACATGTCGCGGCGCCGCGCCGAGCACTTCGACAATCAGCGCTTCGATGCGGCCACGGCGATCGCGCCCCTGTGCGGCCACCAGCACCCGGTCGCCGTGCAGGGCTTTGCGCATTTCGCGCTCGGACAGCACCCAGTCGTCGCCGCCTTCGTCGAGAATGACAAAACCAAAGCCGTCGCGATGGCCTTC
>CAMLKQ010000251.1 GCA_946480585.1 uncultured Kangiella sp. | reverse complement strand
AGCGCATGGGTCTTGCCATTGCTCTCCAGCGCGAACAGCTCGCCTTTATCCAGATGCAGCATGGCGTGCGCGGTTTCAGCGGCGCGGGCGTCGTGGGTGACCATGATGATGGTTTTGCCGAGTTCGCGATTCAGTTGGTCGAGCAAGGCCAGCACGTCGGTTGCCGAGGCTTTGTCCAAATCACCGGTCGGTTCGTCGGCCACGATTAGCGTAGGGTCGGTGACGAGGGCGCGGGCAATCGCGACCCGCTGCTGCTGGCCACCGCTCAATTCGGACGGGTAATGCGTCATCCGTTCGGACAGGCCGACCATCGACAATGCGAGCTCAGCATGTTGCCGCCGTTGCTTGCGACTCAGCTGGGTCAGCATCAGCGGCAGTTCGACATTCTCGACCGCGGTGAGCACCGGCATCAGGTTGTAGAACTGGAAAATGAAACCGACATGGCTGGCACGCCACGCTGCCAGCTCGCCTTCGCTGAGCTGGGCGATATCAATGCCATCAACCAGAATCTGGCCACCGGTGGGCCGATCGATACCGGCGATGAGATTCAGCAGCGTCGATTTGCCGGAACCGGACGGGCCCATGAGCGCGAGAAAATCACCACGAGCGACATCGAAAGTGATGTCGGCCAGCACTGGCACCGGCTGGCCACCGCGGTAATAGGTTTTGCTGACCTTGCGCAGCGACACTGCCGGATTGGCAGCCATTGCTGGCGCTGATGTGGGTTCGGTCATGGCCTTACTCCGCGACCGTCACAGCAGCACCGGTTTTCAGTTCAGCAGTCGGATTCAGCACCACTTTGTCACCCACCGCGATCGCGCCGCTGATGACTTGCATGTCACCGAGTTGCGCAGACACGGTGACCGGCACCGCTTCGATTTTGCCGTCGCGGACCCGCAGCAGTTCGCTGCGGTTGTCGACCGTGCGCAGCGCCGCCGGGTTGACGCCGATGCGCGGTTGCCGTTCATCGGCGGTCAGCGCCCGCTCCAGAAACGCCACTTTCGCGCTCATGTCCGGCAGCACGCGCGGATCGGTTTCGACGAACTTGATTTTGAACATCACGGTCGCCTTGCTGCGGTCAACCGACGGCACCATGCTGGCGACTTCACCGAGCAGGCGCACATCCGGCAGCGCATCAAGCTGGATCTCGCAGGGCTGGCCGATCTTGACCTTGCCCAGCGACGACTCCGAGACATCGGCCTCGACTTCGAGCGTGTTCATGTCGGCCATGTTGACCACCGCGCCTTTCGAATCGAGGCCGGTGTTGAACGGGCTCAGCACATCGCCGACGTTGGCGTTCTTGCTCAGCACCACCCCATCGAATGGCGCGTGAATGACGGTGTTGTCAAACGCCACCTGCGCAACCCGCACCTGCGCTTCGGCGGCCTGAATCGCCGACTTGCGTGCACCAACCGCCGCTTTGGCCTGGTCATAGCGCGCACTGGCCAAATCAAAATCGGAGGTGGAAATAAGCTTCTGGCCAATCAGTTCCTGTGCCCGCTTGAACGCCAGCTCGGTGTTGCGCAGCTCGGCTTCGGCTTCCTGCAATTGCGAGCGAGTGACGGCGACATTGGCACGCGCCTGATCGACCTGCGCCTTGATGTCGGAATTCTCCAGTCGGGCGATCGCTTCGCCCTGCTTGACCACACTGCCTTCGCGCACACCGAGCCATTCCAGCCGGCCGGTGCCTTTTGAGGCGACCGCCGCTTTGCGCTGGGCCGCGACATAACCGGTCGCGTTCAGCACGGTTATCGGCTGTGACGGCCAGACACTGACGACACTGACGGTTTTCACTTCCGCCGGACGTTTGCCACCGAGCACCATCACGATGACTGCGACCACCACAATCGCCGCCAGCCACAGCAAACGACCGCGCCAAGCCGAGCGTTTGGGCGCCGCCAGCGTCGCCCGGTCGATTTTCAACTGATTCAGATCCGTTGCCATGTTGCACTTCCACAATGTTGAAAAAGAATTTGTTGGTGTGATTTCAACGTGGTGTTTACTCACCACAGACCCGACACGCCGGATCGCGTTCCAGATACAGTTGCCGCCATTGGCCACGCCAGGCGTCATACACGGTCAAGCGCGCCTTGCCCTCGTGCTGACCGACCAGCAACTTGATGGCCTCGACCGCCTGCAGCGAACCGACCACGCCGACCAGCGGCGCCAACACACCGGCTTGGGCACAGGTATCGCCTTCTTCAATGCCATCCGGAAACAGACAGGCATAGCACGGCAACGCAGCGCCATCGCGACCATTGCGGACAAACACCGCCAGCTGACCTTCGCCGCGGATCGCTGCGCCGGATACCAGCGGCTTGCCAAAACGCACACAGGCGGTGTTGAGCAGGAAACGGGTGGCGAAATTGTCGCTGCAATCGAGCACGACATCGGCGGCGCTGACCAGCGCATCGACGTTGTCCTCTGTCAGCCAGTGCTTGTACGGCTGCACCTGCACAGCGGGATCAAGCGCGCGCATGCGCGCCGCCAGCGACTCAGCCTTGGGCAGACCGATGCCATCGGTCTGGTGGCCAATCTGGCGCTGCAGATTCGACAGCTCGACGGTATCGCCATCGGCGACGGTGATGGTGCCAACACCAGCTGCGGCCAAATACAACGCAACCGGACAGCCTAGCCCGCCAGCGCCGACAATCAGCGCATGACTGGTGCGCAGTTTTTGCTGACCGGTGATATCAATCTGCGGCAGCAGGATATGCCGGCTGTAGCGCAGCAGTTCGTCGTCGGAAAATTCCATCTCGCTCATCCCGGCAACTGCCCGAGGGTAACCCGCGGCTGACCAGCCAGATCACGCAATGTTTCGACCGCGACAAAGCCGCGCTCACGCAGCAGCGCCGCAACCGGCTCGCCTTGATCGTAACCATGCTCCAGCATCAGCCAACCATTCGGCAACAGGTGCGCCGGCGCACCGGCGACAATCTGGCGAATGTCGTCAAGGCCGTCATCGCCGGAGACTAACGCCGAATTCGGTTCAAATCGGACATCGCCTTGCGCGAGATGCGGATCGCGATCGGCAACATACGGCGGATTGCTGACGATGGCGTGGAAGCGCTGCGCCCTGAGCGGCGTATACCAGGAACCGTATTCAAACCGCACATTGTCGAGTTTGAGCCGGCGGGCATTTTTCTCGGCAATGCGCAGCGCGGCAAAGCTGGCGTCGGTCGCGGTCAATTGCCAGTTCGGTCGCTCTTTTGCCAACGCCAGCGCAATCGCGCCGCTGCCGGTACCGAGATCGACCACGGTTTGCGGCGCATTCGCCGGCAAACGTGCCAGCGCCTGCTCGACCAGGAGTTCGGTTTCCGGACGCGGGATCAGGGTGTCGCTGGTGACCAGAAACGGCATCGACCAGAACTCGCGTTCGCCGGTCAGGTAAGCCACCGGCTCGCCTTGCTGGCGTTTGCGAATCAAATCATCAAATGCGGTTTGCTGAACACCGGACAACTCGCGCTCCGGCCAGGTGCGCAAATAAGTCAGCGATTGATTGAGGACATGGCAAAGCAGCACCTCGGCATCGCGCCGTGCGCTGTCGCTGACCGGTGCCAAAACCTGCTCTGCCTGTTTCAACGCACCGGCGATTTGCATGTCAGCCTCCGGAGGCCAGTGCGGCCAGCTGATCGGCCTGATATTCGTTCACCAAGGGTTCGATAACCGGATCGAGATCGCCTTCGACAATGTCGGTCAACGAATACAGTGTCAGGTTGACCCGGTGATCGGTCAGCCGGCCTTGCGGAAAGTTGTAGGTACGGATGCGCTCGGAGCGATCGCCCGTGCCGACTTGCAATCGCCGCTCCTGGGCCTGTGCCGCGTGGGCTTTTTCTTGCTCGGCCGCCAGCAATTTCGACGCGAGCAAGGACATCGCCTTGGCGCGATTCTTGTGCTGCGAGCGTTCGTCCTGACATTCGACCACGATACCGCTCGGCACGTGGGTAATGCGGATCGCCGACTCGGTTTTGTTGACGTGCTGACCACCGGCACCGGACGAGCGATAAGTATCGACTTTCAAATCGGCCGGATTGATGTCGACATCACCGACTTCATCGGCTTCCGGCAAAATCGCCACGGTCGCCGCCGACGTGTGCACCCGGCCTTG
>CAMLKQ010000250.1 GCA_946480585.1 uncultured Kangiella sp. | reverse complement strand
ACTGCTTCAAGAACGGCATCCTGCCGATCGTGCTCGGCAATGACGTGATGGACAAACTGTTCGCCGAATGCGCGGCCAATGAAGGCTATATGTTGACGGTCGATTTGCCGAACCAGACCATCACCAGCTCGGCCGGCACCACATTGAAATTCGATATAGACCCGCCGCGCAAGCACGTGCTCGTCAACGGTCTCGATGACATCGGAATGACCCTGCAGCATGTCGACGCCATCAAGGCGTTTGAAGCCCAGCGCAAGGCCGAGCGGCCGTGGCTGTTCGGCGCGATTCGCTGAGCGGCGAGCTGACCGTGGATAAAATCAATCTGCTGGAAAAATTCGCCAAGTTTGATGAGCAGTGGTCGCCGCGCATCATCGCCGAAAGCAATGGCCAGCTGATCAAACTGGCCAAACTTGAGGGCGAATTCCTCTGGCACGATCATGCGAACGAAGACGAACTGTTCTTCGTTGTCAAAGGTCGGTTGGAACTGCGATTCCGTGACCGGGTAACGATACTGCTACCGGGCGAACTCTGTGTAGTGCCCAAGGCAACCGAGCACTTTCCGGTGGCAACGGAGGAGACCTGGGTGATGCTGATTGAGCCGAGCTCAACGTTGCATACGGGCGACCAGCAAACCGAACGCACTGTCGTAATCGACAAACAAATGTGGATTTAACGGCCCTTGGTTCGGGCCTTCATGTGAATACAAACAGGAAAAGACGATGAGCAAGAAAGTTCTGCTGCTGCCGGGTGACGGCATTGGTCCGGAAATCATGGCGCAGGCGGTTCGCGTGCTGGATGCGCTCAAGAAAGACGGTCTGAAGATCGAAACCGAAACCGCGCTGATCGGCGGCTGTGCCGTTGACGCCACCGGTAAACCGTTGCCGGACGAAACGCTGAAGCTGGCGCTCGCTGCTGATGCGGTGTTGCTTGCCGCGGTCGGTGGTCCGAAGTATGACACCCTGCCGCGTGAACAGCGCCCGGAGCGCGGTCTGCTCGGCATCCGCAAGGCGATGAACGTATTCGCCAATCTGCGCCCGGCCAGCGTCTATGCCGAACTCGCGGATGCTTCGACGCTGAAACCGGAAGTGGTTGCTGGCCTCGACATCATGATCATCCGCGAGCTGGTCGGTGACATCTATTTCGGTGAGCCGCGCGGTATCGAAGTGCGCAACGGCGAGCGGGTCGGCTTCAACACCATGATCTACAGCGAAAGCGAGATCCGTCGCATCGCCCACGTCGCCTTCCGCACCGCCCAGAAGCGCAACAAGAAAGTCTGCTCAGTCGACAAGATGAACGTGCTCGAATGCACCCAGCTCTGGCGCGATGTCGTCATCGAAGTGGGCAAGGAATATCCGGATGTCGAGCTTTCACACATGCTGGTCGACAATGCCGCGATGCAACTCATCCGCAACCCGAAGCAGTTCGACGTGATGGTCACCGGCAATATTTTCGGCGACATCCTGTCCGATGCCGCGTCGATGCTGACCGGTTCGATCGGCATGCTGGCCTCGGCCTCGCTCGATGAGAACAACAAGGGCCTGTACGAGCCGATCCACGGTTCGGCGCCCGATATCGCCGGCAAGAACCTGGCCAACCCGCTCGCCATGATCCTGTCGGTGGCGATGATGCTGCGCTATTCGTTGAACGAGGCGGCGGCAGCCGATCGCATCGAGGCGGCAGTCAAGAATGTGCTGGCGCAGGGCTACCGCACTGGCGATATCTACACCGAAGGCAAGACCCGGGTCGGCACCAGGGAAATGGGCGACGCGGTTCTGGCTGCCTTGTAATGGCTGCCCTGTGATGGCCGCGCTGTAGGTTGGCTGAAGGTAGAAATCAAACGGGGCGCTTGCGCCCCGTTTTTCATGGCAGCAGCGTCGGGTTCAGCCCGGCCTGCCGCAGCATCCGGCACAGCGCGATCAGTGGCAGGCCTATCAGGGCGCTCGGGTCGTCCGAGCGGATGGTGTCGAACAGCGAGATGCCCAGACCCTCGACCTTGAAGCTGCCGGCACAGTCGAGCGGCTGCTCCTTCTTTATATAGGTAGCGATCTCGGCGGGGCTCAGCGGCCGAAAGCGGACTTCGGTCGGTACGACCTCAGTCGCACACTGGCCGCCCGGGCCGAGCAGGCAGAGGCCGCTGTGGAAGAGGGCGGTCTGGCCGGACATTTGTTCCAGTTGGGCCCGGGCTTTCGCTTCCGTGCCCGGCTTGCCGAGCAGCAGGCCGGCGCAGTCCACGGTCTGGTCGCTGCCGATGACCCAGGCATCCGGGCAGCGCTTGCCGACCGCGCGGGCTTTGGCCTCGGCCAGGCGCCTCGCGGTCGCGGCTGGGGACTCGCCGGTCAGCGGCTGCTCGTCGATATCGGGCCGGATGGCCTCAAATGCCAGTCCAAGCTGGGATAATTGGGCCGCCCGGTAACGGGAACCGGAGGCCAGTACCAGTCGAAACGGGGTCATATGTCCCAAGTCCCTGTTTGGCAATTAGTTTTGACGAAATAATGTGCCATCGCTACAATCGCGCCCCTATGCGAGACCAGCGGCTCCCGGAGCGCTTTGCGCCCCACAAATTTGCCAGTCAAAACGCCGCACTTTCCGGCGTTTGGCCGCTCGCACATTTTGACCGGTTGTTGCCCTCACTGACCAGCAGTGATGGCGAGGTCATATGCGAGCTGCGCGGTGAACTGGATGGCATGCGCCGGCCGCTGTTGAGCGCGCATGTGCAGGCGGAATTGCAGTTGCAATGCCAGACCTGTCTGCAAGCGATGACGCACGTTGTCGATCACGAATTCACGCTCTGCGTGGTGCGCGACGAAGACGAAGCAGATGAACTCAGCGAGGATGTTGACCCGCTGATTCTGGAAGACGAAACCGCAGAAATTGCCCTGCGTGATGTCTTCGAAGATGAGTTGATTTTGAGTCTGCCGGTGGTGGCCAACCACGAACCGGGTGAATGCAGTGTCGATATTGATGCACTGCACTCCGCAGATTCTGACGCGGTTTCGAAAGAAGTATTCGACGCGCCTGCCAAAGACAATCCGTTCGCGGTGTTGGCAGGTTTGAAAAAGACCGGCAAGTAATTGTCAGTCGCAAGCGCGAACCTGATTGAAGTGAGGAGTTAACCATGGCCGTTCAACAGAACAAAAAGTCCCGCTCGCGTCGCGACATGCGTCGCGGTCACGACAAGCTGACCAACCCGACCCTGTCGGTTGACAAGGAAAGCGGTGAAACCCATCGCCGTCACCACGTCACCGCCGACGGTTTCTACCGCGGTCGCAAAGTCATCTAAGTTCGGCGCTTAGTAAAACAACAACAGAGATTAGCCATCGTGACCCAAGTCACTCTGGCGATCGACTGCATGGGGGGCGATTATGGCCCCCCTGTTACTATCCCCGCCGCGCTGACTGCGCTCGACAAACACCCGGATCTGCAACTTGTCCTCGTTGGGGATGAGACCGCGATTCGGGCTTTGTTGCGTCAGCGAAAAGCGGAACAGCACCCACGTTTGCGTATACGTCATACGACTGAAGTGGTGCTGATGGATGACAAGCCGTCGGTCGCATTGCGTTCGAAAAAAGACTCCTCGCTGCGCGTGGCCCTGCAATTGGTCCGCGACGGCGAAGCCCAGGCCTGCGTTTCGGCCGGCAACACGGGCGCCTTGATGGCGCTGGCCCGGTTTGTGGTCAAGATGTTGCCGGGCGTTGATCGGCCGGCGATTTGCACCAAGCTGCCGACCGCCAAGGGCCACTGCCACATGCTGGATCTCGGCGCCAACGTCGATTGCGATGCCGAAGCGTTGTTCCAGTTCGCCGTGATGGGCTCGGTGGTCGCGAGTGCGGTCGATGGCCTTGCTTCGCCGTCGGTCGGTTTGCTGAACGTCGGCGAAGAAGAAATCAAAGGTAACGAGCAGGTCAAGAAAGCGGCGCAATTGCTGACCGCGACACCGGCGGTGCGTTACATCGGTTTCATCGAAGGCAATGATATTTATGCCGGTGAAGCCGATGTCGTCGTGTGCGACGGGTTTGTCGGCAATGCGGTGCTGAAAGCCAGCGAAGGTATCGTCAAGCTGGTGATGGCCAAGCTGAAGGACGAGTTCACCATGAACTGGTTCAACAAGCTGCG
>CAMLKQ010000249.1 GCA_946480585.1 uncultured Kangiella sp. | reverse complement strand
TCGAACCACGGCACGAACACGAGGCCTTTTGGCGGCTTGTTGCGGCCACGGGTTTCGACCCGGGTGTGCATCTCGCCGCGCCGCGACACGATCTTGATCTCATCGCCACGGCGCAGCCCAGCAGCCGTCGCATCATCCGGATGCATGAAGCACACGGCATTCGGGAAGGCACGATACAGCTCCGGCACCCGACCGGTCATCGAACCGGAATGCCAGTGTTCGAGCACGCGACCGGTGCACAGCCAGAACGGGTATTCCTTGTCCGGCGATTCGGCTGCTGGTTCGTATGGCAGTGCGATGATGTTCGCGCGGCCATTCTTGTTGCCGTAGAAATCGAAGCCCATGCCTTCGCTGTTGGCTTTGACGTACGGGTCGCTGCCTTCCTTGAACCGCCATTTGGTCTCCTGACCGTTGACCACCGGCCAGCGCAGGCCACGCACTTGGTGATACGTGTCGAACGGCGCCAGATCGTGGCCGTGGCCGCGACCAAATTCGGCGTATTCCTCGAAGATGCCTTTCTGCAGATAGAAACCAAAATGCTTGGCTTCGTCGTTGTCGTAACCGGCTTCGACCTGCGTGGCCGGGTACTTGTCGATTTTGCCGTTGCGGAACAGCACTTCGTACAGCGTCTTGCCTTTGAACTTCGGATTGGCGTCGAGAATCTCTTTCGGCCAGACCTCATCGGTCTTGAAGCGTTTGGAGAACTCTACTACCTGCCACAGATCCGATTTGGCTTCGCCCGGCGCTTTCACCAGCTGATGCCAGAACTGGGTGCGGCGCTCGGCGTTGCCGTACGCGCCTTCCTTTTCCACCCACATCGCGGTCGGCAGAATCAAATCGGCGGCTTGTGCGGTCACGGTCGGATAGGCATCCGACACCACGATGAAGTTCTCGGGATTGCGATAGCCTGGCCAGCCTTCTTGCATCATGTTGGCGCCGGCCTGCATGTTGTTGTTGACCTGCACCCAATACGCATTGAGTTTGCCGTCTTTCAGGGCGCGGTTTTGCGCCACCGCATGCAAACCGTTTTTGTCATGGATGATGCCGTGCGGCACGCCCCAGATCTCTTCAGTGTGCTTGCGGTGTTCCGGATTGACGATGACCATGTCAGCCGGCAAGCGGTGCGAGAAAGTGCCGACTTCCCGTGCGGTACCGCAAGCCGATGGTTGGCCGGTCAGCGAGAACGGCGAGTTGCCGGGCGTGGCGATTTTTCCGGTCAGCAAGTGAATGTTGTAGACCATATTGTTGGCCCAGGTGCCGCGGGTATGCTGGTTGAAACCCATGGTCCAGAACGACATCACTTTCACTTTTGGATCGGCATAGGCCTCCGCCAGAGCTTTCAGTTTGTCGACCGACACCCCGGACAGTTTGCTGACGTATTCCGCGGTGTAGGGTTTGACGACCGCCTTGAACTCCTCGAAGGTCGCGTCCTTCATGTCGTTGGCGTTTTTGGCGTTCTTGGCTTTTTGCTCGAGCGGATGGTTGTCGCGCAGGCCATAGCCGATATCGGTGACGCCCATTTTGAACGCGCAGTGCTTTTCGACAAAGCGCTTGTTCACCTTGTTGTTGCTGATGATGTAGTTGGCGATGAAGTTCATGATCGCCAGATCGGTCTGCGGCACGAAGATCATGCCGTTGTCGGCCAACTCAAAACTGCGATGTTCATAGGTCGACAGCACATGCACTTTCACGTGCGGGTTGCTGAGCCGGCGATCGGTGATGCGGGTCCACAGGATTGGGTGCATCTCGGCCATGTTCGAGCCCCAGAGCACAAAGCAATCGGACGCTTCGATGTCGTCATAGCAGCCCATCGGCTCGTCGATGCCGAACGTGCGCATGAAGCCGGCGACCGCCGAGGCCATGCAGTGACGCGCGTTCGGGTCGAGGTTGTTGCTGCGAAAACCGGCTTTGAACAATTTATTGGCGGCGTAACCTTCCCACACCGTCCATTGACCAGAACCAAACATGCCAACCGCGCTCGGGCCTTTGGTTTTCAGCGCTTCCTTGAATTTCAATTCCATGATGTCGAAGGCTTCCGACCACGACACCGGGGTGAATTCGCCGTTCTTGTCGTATTTGCCGTTCTTCTTCCGCAGCAGCGGCGTGGTGAGCCGGTCCTTGCCGTACATGATTTTCGACAGGAAGTAACCCTTGATGCAGTTCAGGCCGCGGTTCACTTCCGACAGCGTGTCGGCGTGGGTGGCGACCACTTTGTTGTCCTTGGTCGCGACCATAATCGAACAGCCGGTGCCGCAAAACCGGCAGGCCGCTTTCGACCATTTCAGTCGGGTGTATTCCGAATCGGTGATCAGATTCGTGGCTTGGGCCGGTGCGCCGATACCGGCGGCTGCAGCGGCGCTGGCCGCGGCAGTGGTTTTCAGAAAGTCACGGCGAGTGGTGCTCATCGTGTCATCTCCCTTTTATTGGTACTGCGGGGACGTGGACGGATTGGTGTTGCTTGATTGGGTCTGGATCGATTCGGTGTGAATCGATTCTCTGCGAATCATTTGCTCGCGCAGGCTCGCCTCGCTTTCGACGAAGTGCGACACCAGCGAGACATTGAGCACACCCGGCTGCTCGTGCAGGTGTGCCATCAGACGGTTCAGGCCGTCGTAGCTGTCGGTTTCATTGACCAGCACAAACTTGCCAGTGGCGTCACGATGGCTGATATCGGTATCCGGCCATTGCGCGAGCAGCGCGATCAGGCTGTCCATGCGTTCCGGCTGGACATAAACAATGAAACTGGCGATGTGGCGATCGGCTTGCGGATCGCTGCTGTTCTGATTGACAGATTTCTGGTCGACAGGCTTCTGATCGACAGACTTTTGGTCGAAAGGCGTCTGGCTCATGCGAGCTCCTCGCGGGATGTCAGGCTGATGGCATCGGCCGGGCAGGCGGCGACGCAGGCACCGCAGCCGGTGCAGCGCTCGGCAGCGAGCGTCGGTTCGGCCATGCGGCGGCTGTTGAATTGAAAACGGATCGCGATTGGTTCGCAGGCATCGCCGCAGCTGCGGCATTCGACGCCGTGCTTGGGCAGGCAGGCGCCGCCGATGGCCATGACATGATCGAATGGCCGTTCGGTGCGCGGCCGGAACAGCGGTTCGCGGCAGACCTCAACGCATTTGCCGCAGAACGTGCATTCGTTCTGGTGAAAATTGAGCGCGGGAAACCCACCGCTGCCTTTGCCGATGATGCCGGTCGGGCAGACGCTCAGGCAGTCGCCACAACGGCTGCAGCCATCGGTGAACGCCTCTTCGGAAATGGCCCAGGGCAGCCGGACGGGCTGGCGGTTGGCACCGAACAGGGCGCGGCGGGTGAGGGCGGTCATGGCGTCCGCACTCCGGCCGGTCAGCTCGCGGGTCCCGGTGGTCCGGCAAACATCTGGAAGATCCAGACCAGAAAGCCGTAGCCCCCGACAATGGCGACCGCCAGCAGCGGTGCCAGTACGACGGTCAGAAACAGGAACACGCGCAGCTCGTGCTTGCGTTCGGCACGTGGGCTTTCAACAGTCGAGTCGGACATGAGGGCTCCCTGGGTGATGCGTCCGGTTCAGTATCCGAGCCTTTTACTCGGAAATAACCCGGTAAAAGATGAGGATTTAATGCAAGTTTGAAGTGCAGCCCCGGTCCGACGACTGATCTGGATCAACAAAGGCAGTTGCATAAGCAGCGAGAGTTAGCCTAGTTTGTCAATGCGACGTTTGCATGTCGCAATGCAGCACGAGTATTACACGAGAGCAACTCAAGAACTCCGAGCGTTTTGACCTGTCATGCCAGTGAATGCTGGTTTGTGGTCACTGCGCCGTGAATGTGTGCGCACATTCACCAGGGTGATGCGGGAAACGGCATTGCCTCCCTGATTTGGAAAGGAGCGCTTCATGCTACAAGATCGCTACGGGCGACAGTTCCCGTACTTGCGGCTGTCGATCACCGACGTCTGCAATTTTCGCTGCAATTACTGCCTGCCGAACGGCTATCAGGGCGATGCCCATGCCGATTTTTTGCACATCGATGAAATTCGTCGCTTGGTCACGGCGTTTGCCGAACTCGGCATGTGGAAAATCCGGCTCACCGGCGGCGAACCGAGCGTGCGCAAGGATTTGACCGCGCTGATGGCG
>CAMLKQ010000248.1 GCA_946480585.1 uncultured Kangiella sp. | reverse complement strand
CCGCCGCCGCCACCGCCGCCGCCGCCGGCTAAACCGTCTGCGCTGTGGTACACGCCGTTCAGCGAGTCGACGACCGTGCGCGTGCATTGGCGCCCCGTCAGCAACGCCACGTATTACCGCTTGAACCGGATCAGTGGCGGGGTGTCGTCGCAAGTGTATTCAGGGTCGGCAACGGTGCGTGATGTGGCCGTGACCGGCGAGGGCAATTACCAATTCACCGTTTCCGCGTGCAACAGCGGCGGTTGTTCATCGACGACCAGTCAGGCCGCCATGGCCGTGAGCTATGGTCCGCGTGCGGACGGGCAAGCACCGATTACCGGCAAGGCTGGCGCCATCACCATGCAAGAGTTTGTGCCACAGATTGGCATGGGCTTTGACCGCTTGCGGCAGGAGTTGGTCGGCGAGGTCTGCCTCGACATGAGCACGGCCAGCGTGCAAACGCTGAACAACCGCGCGAAAAACTTTAACCTGAGCTTGAGCAAGTCGCGAGAAGAGTACTTCCGTTCGCTGAACATGGAAGAGAATCTCAGTGTTGGCGGCGCTTATGCGGCGTTTACCGGCTCGTTCTCCGGCAAGAAGTCGCTGGCGTACACCGCCAAGCGCATCGAAGACTCGCATATCCTCACCGCGTCATTTATTGACCGCTACACCACGACGCAGATCAGCAACGGTGCCACGCTGCCGTTCGGGCCGACCTACAAAGGCTGGTTGCTGAGTGGCTTGCCGGGCCATTTCCGCAACACCTGCGGTGATGCGTTTGTCTCCAGCTACGACACCGGCCGGGAAGTGACGCTGACCTTTCAGATGACCAGTGACGATTTCTCCAGTTCGGAAATTCGCACCAAGACCTCTGAAATGAAGATCGCGATCGGTAGCTACGTATCGGGCGGTTACAGCTCCAGCAGCAAATCCCAGATCGAAACCAGCTATAGCAAGTACAACGTGCAGGTGTATGTCTACAGCACCGGCTCCGGCGCCACGGTGGCGACCTTGCTGACGCTGGGCGAAGGGCTGGATTATCTGCGCCGGTTCGAACAAGAGCCGACCACGGATCTGGTGGCATTCAACCATGGCAGCACCGATTATGTGCGGCCGGTTGACGTTGCCATCGGGCAGTGGCCGGACTACAAACCCAAGCGCAATTCGCTGCTGCGCTGGTATCGCTTCGATGATCAGGTCGGTTATCGCTGCATGCCGTTTGATCTGCCGATTAGCGGTGGCACGCCGGACACTACCTTGGTCGACAACGCCGTCAGGATGAACAGCTTTGTCACCAGCGTGGCCGGTGCAACTGCTGAGCCGCACAAGGTTTGTCACGCAACCAAGCTGGCGATTCAGTCGCGCATTCAAGCGTGTGAAGACACCAACAAATGGGGTGAGTGCATCGAACCAGACAGCCCGGTCTGCGCGGTACCGGGGTCGAGTCTGTCCTGCCTTGAGCACGCCAAACAGCTGCCAGTCTGGGTGGGCAATGACGCCACACTACGCCTGTACCGTGAGTTGGGTACCGGCCTGGTGCGCGATTGCGCCGATGCCAACGCCAATATCTGTTTGGCCAGCCCTACGCTGAGCATTGTCGACCTGCGGCCAAAGGCCATTGATTGTTCCGGCAGCGGCTGCCCATCAGAAGAAAGCGCGGTGACCACGGAAACGGTCACCTTGCGGCGCGCAGAAAACGCCAGCAACACGGTCAATACCACCAGCAAATGCCTGAGCGCCTACGCGCGTATTTGCCGGCCCGGTATGTGGGGTGGCACCGCGAAGATCGATCAGTACCAGACTCTGCACGGTCTGCAGATGATGCCGTCACGGGAATACAGCTTCTAAGCTACGACCCTACAATCTGAACGTGACAGCCGTTCGGGCCATTGCTGCGCAAACACTGCGTCGCAATGGCCCGTTTTTTTTGTGTGAGAAGCTGGCGCCGTGCTTTGCGATTGTTCGAGAACGTCTGCGCCTCGCGCCCAGGGGCACGAGCGGAAGCCTGAGGGGCTACTCACAGCCTAATAGGTCGGGCTGGCACGCCCAACGCGCGCTTCTTCTCTTAATTCGTGTCATGACGCGGTGTACTATCCAAGCTCGCCTTCAATGGCTGGAATCGTAGAACGGCATGCACTACTGGAATCAGGACAATTTTCAAAGCTTGTTGGCGCTTGCGGATGCGTTGGCGAAGCACCCCGATCTTGCGTTGCTGGCGGAGTATTGCAGGTTGCGGGAGCAGGGGCTGCGCAAAGCGGCGTTTGATGCGCTGAACCGATTCTTGTCCGCCGCCGAGCATTGGTCGGATGAACAGGCGCGTCGCCATGTGCTGACCATTGTGCAGGTTGATGCCAGAACGCCGGAAGCGCATCAGTTCATGGCCGTGCCGCTGTTGCAAAAGCTGATCTATCCGCGATTGGAGCAATGGTTGGACGCGGTGCCGAACGCAGTCGAACCGACACGGTGGTTAGGTTTGCTGCGCCGTGATGCAGCGCTGCTGCGACAAGCGCTGGTGCTCGATCCGGCCGACGTGGTGGTTCGCAGTCGTTTGATTGACTACGCACTCGATGCCGCGGACCACGCCACCCATCATTTGAATGAGTCGATACTGTTGGGCCAGGTGGCAGAAGTCCGTGAGGCGATTGCGCTGGCTCGCAATCTGATCGCGACAGCACCCGATCCTGAGCCCTTTCGGAGTTATGTGGCTGAGGCAAACCAGTTCGAGCAGATGATGGATGACTGGGAAGCGTATCAAGTCAGTAAAACCGGCACGTTTCCGGAGTGGTGCCAAGCGAAAGGTCGCAGCTATACGTGGTGCACGCATGTTTACTACAACGCCTAGCTTGGCGTAGACAGTTCGATTCCCGAAGCAGCCCTTCACTTCTCGCAGGCTGGGAAAGCGGATTGCCGCGGCATGCACTCCGGGGCGTTTTCACCCTCTCCCCAGCCCGTCAGGCCACACGCGGAACGCTCGGTGCTCAGCAGGGCAAACCGTCCACTTGGCCGGTTTGCAATTCCCCGCTTCACCCCCCGTCAAGAGGGAGGAGGCAAGAACGAAGCGGGCTTCGTTTAGTCCGGCTTTCGCGCCATAAAGTGGGTAGGGAAAGACGGTTTCACCGCATCACAAGTACGGCGCTATCGGTTCTTCGTCGATGGTGGAATCAATCGACACAAAGTCGCGCAAAATCGCCGTGTGGCCCTGGCCGCCGATGACCAGAATGCGGGCGCCGGGTGTGGCGTGCAGCTGGATGTTGGCGTACATGCGGAAGTTGCGGCGCCACCAGCTGGCGGTGCTGTCGGCACCGTTGAAACTTTTGGCTTTGGCGCCGACCGGGTTGAACAGCAGGTACAGATCCTTGTTGCGACGGTCTTCTTCCGGCGTATTGAGCTTTTGCAGCAAACCCTGCAGCGTCAGCGTGGTGTGGTCGCGCTGGCCTTCGGCGGACATGTCGGCAATCAATTGCTCGAACTGCTTCATCCGCTCCGGCTCGTGCTGCGGCATGTAGTTCCACAAGTCGCCGTCGTTTGGCGTGTTGCGTTCATCGAAACTGCTGACCGACGTCAAGCCGGCGCGCTTCGCCACCCGGAAACCAATCTGGTAAATCTCGTTGCGCTCAAGCGTGTAGCGGCCGGCCAGATAGTTGCGGTAGCGCTCATTCATTTTCGCTTCGTTGTCCGGGTTGTATTCCAGCAACACGACGGTCGGCTTGAACGCCGCCAGGCGGTCGGCGAGTGCGTCCAGATACGCTTGCGACGGCGCTTTCATCACGTCGATGACCTCGTGTTTGACCGCATCGAGGCCGGGGTTGTCAAAGTGAAAGCTGCCGAGCATCAGCACTTTGGCGGGCGGTAGTGCGGCAGGCGTGGCGGTGGCTTTTGTGGCGGCAGCGGTGTCGGCGGCAATGCTGTGGCCACAGAGCAGCGAGGCGGCCAGCAACGCGCTGGCAAAACGGCGAACAGCGGGAATGGTTATTTGCATGACGGCGATCCATGTCGGAGGTGAGGGCGCTAGCACGGACGCGGCGGCCATCCGAATGGTTTGAATCGATTTGAAAATCCGGTGGCCGCAACGGTCTCAAGCCAACCGTACCTGATCAATCGATTTGGCGGCAAAGCAAAAAAGCCCCTCGTCCGCGTTTGGCGAGGGGCTTTTCTGTAAGCAAATGCGAGGCGCCGTGTTGAT
>CAMLKQ010000247.1 GCA_946480585.1 uncultured Kangiella sp. | reverse complement strand
GTGAGTATTTTTTTCATCGTTGTTCTCCGTTTTGCGCCACGGCAACCGGCGCGGGGTACACCGGCGTCAAGCCGGAGGGCAGTACCGGCGGCACCGCCGGCAAAAACTGTTCATCGGTGAGCGCGCCCAGAAACGCGACGATCTGATCCAACTCGGCATCGGTCAATTTCGGTTCCCAGATATGCCAGTGCAAGGTCAGGTTTTGCTCCGGCGGCACCGCATGGCCGCGGCCCTTGCTGTAAAACGCCGCCGCCTCTTTCAACTCGGCAAACCGACCAGAATGCATGTAAGGCGCCGTGCGCACGATGTTGCGCAAACTCGGCACCTTGAAGCCCCCGCGCTGGCTGTCGATGCCAGAGATTGCACCGGCGCCGGCATCAAACGGCATGCCCGCCGGCTCCGGCGTGCCGATCACGGCAATTTGCTGATTGCTGAACAGCGGCGGCGTGTGGCACTCGGCACAGCGGGCAACGAACGAGCGGAACACATTCATGCCGGCAATTTCCTCGGCATTGAGCGCCTGATGAAAGCCATGCGCGTACTGATCGTAACGGCTGTTGAGCGAGATCAGCGTGCTCTCGAACGCCGCCAAGGCCTGATAGATCTGGTTCAGGTCGATGCCCTCGGCTGCCGCCGGAAACGCCTGACGGAACAGTTGTCGGTACACCGCATTGCCATTCAGGCGTTGCAGCAATTGCTCGCGGGTGTTGGCCATTTCGTCCGGCGAATACAGCGGCCCTTGCGCCTGTTCTTCCAGCGAATGACCTCGGCCATCCCAGAAGAAGCGCTGCAGGAACGCGACATTCCACAGGCTCGGCGCCGAGCGCGACAACACGCGCCCGCCGATGCCGACGCTGCGACCGCGACCATCGCTGAACCCCTTGTCCGGCTGATGGCAACTGGCACAGGCCACGGAACCATCCGCGGACAGCAGCGGATCAAAAAAGAGATAACGGCCGAGATCGATTTGCTGCGGCGAGAAACCATCACGGGCCGCCGGCAACGCCGTTTTGAGACCACCCACCCCTTTGTCGCGCAAGGACTGGTATTGCTGATACAGCGTGCGCAGCTGGCAGCGATTGTCGGCGCTGCGCTCAAAGCCCGGCGGGCACTCGGCGGCGAGCTGCCAGCGCGTTTGCGCCTGCGTGTCCGCGGGGGTGAACACGGCCAGCATGGCAACGGCCACCAGAAAACAACGCATCATGGTGTCGCCGCCAGTTGCGCGATGTAGGCCGAGACATCGTGGATCAGTTTTTCATCCGGCAAGGCCTTGGTGATCTTGGTCATCTGCAGACCGAATTTGTCGGCCGGATGGCCGCCACGCACCTTGTCGCGGAAATGCAGGAATTGCCGGGTCAGATAGTCCGGATGCTGGCCACTCAGCTTGGGCGCATTGAGCGCAGCAATGCCCTCGGCTTTGCCGCCGTGGCAGGCCGAGCAAATGCCGTTGTAGTAATTGCGACCGGCGGTCAGATCGGCGCCCGCTACCTTGATCGGTGCCGGTTTCGACAGCGGGAAACGCTGGATGGCCTCGACCAGTTCGCGCAATGAGGTGTCACCGAGTGCGCGCACCGAGCCACGCATCACCGCGCCGATGACATCCACCGGATGGGCCCCGCGCACACCGTCGCGAAAATGCTGCAGCTGACGCAGCAAATACGGCGCATCGAGCCCGGCCAGTGCTGGCGCGTTGGCGCCGACATTGCCTTCGCCTTGCGGACCATGACAGCTGCTGCACTGGTTGTTGTAAAGACGCACACCGGAACTGTCCGCCAGCACCGCGCCCGACGTCAGCACCACCAGCGACAGCACCACCAGCGCCAGCAGCAGCAATCCGGACCATCCTTGAGCCGTGCGAGGCATCAGCCGGCTCGCTCGCAACGGACCGGTCCGAACCGACTCTCGTTCAGACTCCGTCCCGCCCCAACTCTTTCGCTGCATGCTCGCGCCTCATTTATTTAGCTCTTTAGTGCGAGATACTAATGAGCCCGGCAAGCCCCTGCAAGCACCATGGTCTCTTGCTGCACTGCAATACGTTTTTTGCGTCACGACAAGCACTTGGCTTTTGCATTTGACCAAATGTGGCGTAAATGGTCTGACCTCAGACATTCCGATTGCGAAAGCGCAAACACATGCGGTATCAAATCAGGACTTAAGTCCTAATAAAAAACAACAACGCAGGAGCCTCGCCATGTCGAAGAACAAGAGCCACCGCCAACCCGCCCCGGTTTCCCGCTTCCGCCCCTCGGCTCTGCGCCTGGCCGTGCTGGCCGGTTTGCTGCCGCTGTCGGCACTGGCCGCAGAGCCGGAAACCAGCGACAGCGAGACCGCCAGCAAAAATACTGCCGACGCCGTCATCGAAGTCACGGCGCAAAAACGCAGCGAACGCATTCAGGACGTGCCGATCACGATGAATGCCTATTCGGAAGAAACCACCCGCAACCTCGGCGCGCTGAACATAAAGGATCTAGGCGACATCACCCCGGGCATGGACGCGAGCAACCTGTCGGTGACCCAGCCGCGCTTCAACCTGCGCGGCATCGGCACCACCGATTTCGGCATTGGCTCGGATCCGGCCGTGGCGGTGTACATCGACGGCGTTTATGTCGGCCGCAGCGGCGCCGCCCAGATGAACTTCAACGACATCGCCCGGGTCGAGATCCTGAAAGGCCCGCAAGGCACCCTGTTCGGCCGCAATGCCGGTGCCGGCGCCATTCACATCATCACCAAGAAACCGGGTGAAGAAACCGGCGGCAACCTGCGCGCCACCATCGGCGACTACGGCCGCCAGACCATCGAAGGCGCGGTCAATTTCTCCAACGAAAGTGATCTGCATGGCCGCGTTTCGTTTGTCGATCACCAGCGTGACGGCTACATCGATCAGGTCGACAGCCAAGACAAGCTCGCCAACGAAAACAGCAGCGGCCTGCGCGCTCAGTTGTTGTGGAATGCCGGTGCGGACACCGATCTGCTGTTCCGCGCTGAAGCCGAGCAAACCGATCAGGACGCCATTCAAGGCGCCAGCACCAACTGCGTCATCTCGAACTGCGATCCGTTCGGCGCCATCGCCACCGACCTGCCGCAGGAGGAAGTGCGCGATCTCTGGGGCGCCAGCCTCGAAATCGAACACCGGATGGAAAACAGCACCTTCACCTCGATCACCGCCTATCGCACGTTCGACAGCAACAACTACGAAGAAGAAGACGGCAGCGCCGACCCGCGCTTCAACCTCGCCACCAACAACGTCGAGGAGTTTTCGGCATTCAGCCAGGAGCTGCGCTGGACCGGCAGCAATGACCAGCTGAAATGGTCGCTCGGCGCGATGTTTGCCGACGAGAAAGCCAAACAGACGCATAACGTCCACGCCAACACCGACACGCTCGACTCGTTCTTCCTGTTTGAAGCGCTCACGGGCAACGGCGTGCCGATGAATGCCGCAGGCGAAATGATCCCCGGTATTCCAGCGGGCTTCGGTATCGGCGGTTTCTTCTATCAGGCGCTGAATCCCCTGCTGGTTGCCAATGGCTTGCCCAACGGCTGGGACGATCTGGCCACGATGCTGGGTCTGCCGACTGGCCTCGCCGCCGCCACCGCCTATGCCAACCTCAACCTCGGTGTGCCGTGGCTGGAACAAATGCACGATGAAGGTGACTTCAGAAGCTATGCGGTCTATGCCGACTTCACCTGGTCGGTCACTGACAAACTCGATATCACGCTCGGCGTTCGCCACACCATCGACAAGAAAACCTTTGAAGTCGAGTCGGCCTATACCAACTTCCTTGATCTGACGGGCGGTGAAGTGGGTCTTGGCACCGTGCTGAACTGCGGCGGCCCGGCAGCAGGTTGCTTCGACGCCGGTGGTGGCAATTATGTGTATCTGGTTGACAGCACATTGAACCTGTCGCCGCTGGCCGCCCAGCCAATCCCATTCGGTCTGGTCTTTGCCGAAGAGATCCCGGGCATCAAGAACGACAACGACTGGGAAGCGACCACGCCACGTCTGGTCATCGACTATGAATGGTCACCGAACATCATGACCTTCATCAGCGCGGCCAATGGCTTCAAGTCCGGCGGTTATAACAGCCTCGGCGCCGACACGGTCAACAACCGGCTGGAAACCTTCGATCCGGAAGACATCTGGAACTACGAAGTGGGCCTGAAATC
>CAMLKQ010000246.1 GCA_946480585.1 uncultured Kangiella sp. | reverse complement strand
AGCTGGTCAGCAGGGTAATCGATTGGCGATACTCCCGCTTTCACCGGCTGGTTCGCGCGGGTGTGTATCCTGTTGATTGGTGAGGTGATGTGGCTGCCGAGGTTGGAGGCGGCGACTGACATGCGTCCGAAACCGCTGCGCGGGTTCGGACCTACGTGGGCTGATGATGTTTATAGAATTTGATATACCAGACCTTCAGGATGTCGAAAAGAGTCTCCTCCCGTACTGGGCGAAAACCATCTTCGCTGACCCAATCTCGAAGGAGTATCAGGTTGTTGTCCTGGCCGGGAACTATGTGCGGCTTGTCGAGGCTTCGGTCGCCGAATACAACTTGGCTCACATGAAATTGAAAGAGTTTTGGGGTACACATGGATACCTAAACTTGAGCGCGATGCACAGATCGGTATCCCACTTTGAAAATTGCCTATCAAGTATGTATCGAGCCGCGAATGGCTTCCGCAAGCTACGTCGGCACCAGTCGCGAGATCCATTGTGCTTACGTCTAAATATGGAGCGCCCATCTTTTGCAACCGATGCAATCGGTGGCCGTTTTCGAAAAATGCGTCATGAAATCCACCATTTGGAAGAAATGGTTGTTAACGGAAGACTTCAGCCAGGCCAGCCGATAGCTCTAAAGCCTGATGGACCAGAGCTTCCTCACCCCACTGACTCTAACCAGACAATAAAGACGATTGACCGGCTTGCGATAGGTGAGCGCGAAGTCAAGTTCACAGAACTAGCAGGCTGGCTACGCGAAATGGTCGTGACCGCACAGGTGATTATGGAATTCAACGCGCGTAAGTCGGATTAGCCGCTAGGCGTAGGGTGGCTTCGCGAAGCAAGCCACCATTGCACGCACGGCGCATGACTCATATGGCGGATTGTCGCTGCGCGCCGAATCCTCCCTACATTGTGCCGCTCACCCCAACCCCGTCCCGCTCACCCCAAACCTGCTGCCGTCACCGGGACAAGGTCCGACACTGCCGCCGTGGCCCTGAACCGCGGAGGCAGCATGAACCCCACGACCTATTATGGTGAATCGAACCCCTCACTCGGCGAACGCGCCGATTTCCTTGACTGGTTGCGCGTGATCGCGATTGGTTTTCTGCTGTTGTTCCATACCGGCATGTTGTTTGTCGGTTGGGGCTGGCATATCGAAAATGCCGAGACGGCCGATGTGCTGATGATGCCGATGGATATCGCCCATCGTTTGCGGATGCCGCTGCTGTTTGTCATTGCCGGCGCCAGCATCTGGTTTGCACTGGGCCGGCGCAGCGCAGGCTATGTGGCGAAGGAACGCACGCTGCGCCTGTTCCTGCCGCTGGTCGCCGGCATGTTCCTGATCGTGCCGCCGCAGGTGTTTACCGAGCGGGTGTTCCGTGACCAATGGCATGGCGGTTATCTGGATTTCATCACCGAGAAGGTACTGCAGTTCCAGCCGTACCCGGTCGGCGATTTCAGCTGGCATCACCTGTGGTTTATTGCCTACCTGTTTGTCTACAGCCTGTTGCTCTTGCCGCTGTTCCAATGGCTACGCCACTCCGAACGCGGGCAGCAATGGCGGCAGCAGCTGAAGCCGGGCCCATGGCTGTATGCGCTTGGCCTGCCGCTCGGTCTCAATGAAGCGATTCTGAAGCCGCTTTTTCCCGAGTCGCACGATCTCATCAACGACTGGTACATCTTCAATCACTATGCGCTGCTGTTCTGCTATGGCGTGTTGCTGTGCTGGTTACCGGGCGCCTGGGATTGGCTGATGCAAAAACGCCGGCAATTGCTCGCTGTGGGCATCGCAATCGTTGTCAGTGTCTTGAGTCTGGAAACGGTCGGCATTCTGCATGACAACACGGTCGGCGATGCTATTGCCGCCAACCTGTTCACCTGGACCTGGCTGATGGTGTTTTTCGGTTACGGCAAGCGCTGGTTGTCGTTCAGCAATCCGGCGCTGCGTTACCTGCGCGAAGCCACCTACCCGGTTTACATCCTGCACCAGACGGTGACCGTGGTGATCGGCTATTTCATCATCCAGCTGCCGTGGGGCTGGGGCGCGAAGTATCTGTTGGTGCTGGCCGGTACCGCGGTGATCAGCCTCGGTTTGTACGAGCTCATCATCAAGCGCTGGGCGCTGACCCGGCTGTTGTTCGGGCTAAAAGCCAAGCCAGCGGTGGCGGCAACGCTGCCGGTAGTTGCCGCCACCAGCAGTTGAATTTGGCCAAAGTGGGCGCATGATCGGTGGCTGTTTCCGTTGGAGCCGGTCATGTCGTCCAGCACGTTTGCCAAGAACGAGGTCGCCAAGGGCGAACTCAGTCAGTTACGCCAGCTGGTCGCGCTGCTGCGGCCTTACCGCAAGCAAATCGCCATCGCTTTGACGGCGCTGGTGATCGCCGCCGGCAGCTTTCTGGTGCTCGGTCAGGGCCTGAAAGCGGTGATCGATCAGGGCGTGGTCACTGGCGCGCCGCAGGCGCTCAATCAGGCCATGCTGTTCTTTCTGGTAGTGGTGCTGGTGCTGGCCATCGCCACCTACGTCCGGTTCTATTTTGTTTCCTGGCTCGGTGAACGAGTCATTGCCGATCTGCGCAAGAAAGTCTTTGAGCACCTGCTGACGCTGTCGCCGAGTTTTTACGAGAACACCCGCACCGGTGAAGCACTGTCGCGGCTGACCAATGACACCACGATGCTGGAAACGGTGATCGGCTCCAGCCTGTCGATGGCGCTGCGCAATGCGCTGATGCTGGTCGGCGGTTTGATCATGCTGTTTGTCACCAGCGTCAAGCTGACGATGTTTGTCTTGCTGGCGGTGCCGCTGGTGATCGTGCCGATCATCGTATTCGGCCGCAAGGTGCGCGATCTCGCCCGGGATTCTCAGGCCCGGCTCGGCGATGCCAGCGCCTTTCTCGATGAAGCCATTCACGAAGTGCGCACAGTGCAGGCTTCGGTGGCCGAGCCGGTGATGCGCACACGCTTCACAGGTCATCTCGATGCCGTGTTCAGCACCGCCAAGGCGCGCATCCGTGCCCGCGCCGCCCTCGTTGCGATTGTCATTGTGCTGGCCTTCGGCGCCATCGGCTTTATCTTGTGGACCGGTGGTCATGACGTGATCGCTGGCCGCATCAGCGCCGGCGAATTGTCGGCATTTGTCTTTTACGCGGTGATTGTCGCCAGCGGTGTTGGCACCATCAGCGAAGTGTTCGGCGATCTGCAGCGTGCCGCTGGCGCCACCGAGCGCTTGATGGAACTGCTGAATACCCAGCCCGCGATTGCCGCACCGGCTGCGCCGACAGCGTTGCCGGCTTCCGTACGTGGCGAGCTGCAATTCGATGCCGTGCGCTTTCATTACGCCAGCCGGCCCGATAGCGCTGCGCTCGATCAGTTTTCGCTGACCGTTGCGCCCGGCGAGCGCATTGCGCTGGTTGGCCCGAGCGGTGCCGGCAAAACCACCGCGTTCCAGTTGCTGCTGCGGTTTTACGACCCGGAAAACGGAACGATTCGACTGGATGGCGCCGATCTGCGCACGCTTGACCCGCAAGACCTGCGTAAGCAGATCGCGCTGGTGCCGCAGGAGCCGGTGATATTTGCCGACACGGTGCGCGAGAACGTGCGCTTCGCCCGGCCCGACGCCAGCGATGCAGAAGTGCGCGCCGCACTCGAAGCGGCCTACGCGCTCGATTTTGTCGAACAGATGCCGGGCGGGCTTGATGCCCAACTTGGCGAGCGCGGTGTGCGTCTGTCGGGCGGTCAGCGTCAGCGGCTGGCAATTGCCCGTGCGCTGCTGGCCGACCGGCCGGTGCTGCTGCTCGATGAAGCGACCAGCGCGCTCGACGCCGAAAGCGAACGGAAAGTGCAACTGGCGCTCGACCGGCTGATGCAAAATCGCACCACACTGATCATCGCGCACCGGCTCGCCACCGTGCGCCATGCCGATCGCATTGCCGTGATGGAGCAAGGCCGCGTCGTTGCGCTGGGCAAGCACGATGCGCTGGTGCGTGACAATCCGCTCTATGCCAATCTCGCCCGGCTGCAGTTCTTGCATGAACCAGTCCCGCATGAACCAGTCCTGCACGAGCCAGCGCATGAAACGGCCCCGCATGAACCAGCCCCGCCGGCGACGTCAGCGTCGCTGCCGACCTCCTGAGCGCGCCAAAAGGAGCCCCGTCGCTGGCTTTTGGCTCGACCAGTGAAGCG
>CAMLKQ010000245.1 GCA_946480585.1 uncultured Kangiella sp. | reverse complement strand
GCTGGTACATCGGTGGCCATGCCGGTACCGGCAGCGGAGAATCGGAGGCTGAATTATCGTTGGCCGGCCAATGGACAACGGAAAGTCAGTCACTGCGTGAATTTGTGGCATCACAATGGAGTACTGAACTGGATGCCGACGGCAGCGCTTTCGGCGTACATGGGGGCTATCGCCATCAACTGGAAGACGGCTTGGTTATCGGCGTGGAGCTGGATTACAGTGAGCTCAGTATCGATGACAAGCGACTGACCGCGCCTACACCGTGGCCGGACGGTACCAGTCTGACGTATTCGTTCGGAAACCGCGTTGAGGCAAATAGCATGTTTGCCATACGCCCGCACATTGGTTTCGCATTCGAGCAGCACTTGGTGTTTCTGTCGGTTGGCTGGGCAGCGGTTGATGTTGACGCCAGTGCCGAAGTGTTGAGCAACGGTGGCTACAGCAAGTTCGGCGAAACATCTGAAAAGGTGAGCGGTATCCAGTGGGGCGTTGGTTACCAATTTGCTTTTGGCAATCAATGGTCGCTGCGCGCGGAATACCTGATGACCGATTTGGATTCGTTCGACTACAACACGGCGTACCGACCGGACAGTACGTTTGTTGACCCTCCGTATCTTGAGTCAGTTTCACAAGACTTGAATCTGGACTTGTTCAGGCTTGGGCTCGACTTTTCGTTCTGAACGGTGACCTGATGCAGCTGTCAGTACCCACCCTGCATGCCAGGGTAGGTACTGACAAAGATGCATTGCTCGTCCGCGCAGAGCGATTGTGTGGCTTACGGTGACGGCACTGATGCGGGCTTGGCCAGATCCCGCGCGATCTGAACCAGTCGGACAAATTCCCGACGATAACCGGCGTCATCATTGTCGAGGCCGGATTGGGCCAGCGCCGTGATGTCATCGTAACTGAAGGTGCCGAGGTAAGGCCCGCCACGTAGCAGCTGACCAAAGCCGGCGACAGCGGCGGCGAACCGGAAATCGCTCGACGCGGCCGTCAGGCGCGGCCTGACATGCGTGGGCGTGATCGCATGGCTGAGCAAGGTACTGTCGTTGACACCAATAGGTTTGTAGCGGATCCGCAAATAAGCCAGTTCATTGCTCTGTACTGCCGCCGCCGGCGTGGTTGACGATTGATAGCGCAGCGGTTCGTGCAAGGTCGTGGCACCAACGGGCGTCAATTCGTACAGTGCCGTCACGGTTTTCCCGGCACCGATTTCGCCGGCGTCGATGTTGTCGTTATTGAAGTCTTCTTCCCGCAGCATCCGGTTTTCGTAGCCAATCAACCGGTACTCCGCGATCTGGTTCGGATTGAACTCCACCTGCAGTTTGACGTCCGATGCGACAGTGTTGAGGGTCGCGCGTATTTCGTCGACCAGCACTTTGCGGCCTTCATCAACCGAGTCGATGTAAGCGAAGTTGCCGTTGCCGATATCGGCCAGCTGCTCCATCAGGTAATCGTTGTAATTGCCGGTGCCAAATCCGAGCATGGTGAGCGAGACGCCGCTGCGGCGCTCGCGTGCCACTATGTCTTTGAGTTGTTCCAGATCGGTCACGCCGACATTGAAGTCGCCGTCCGTCGCCATCAGGATGCGGTTGATACCACCCGCAATGAAGCCAGCACGTGCCTGCCCGTATGCGAGTGTCATCGCCGCCTCACCGGCGGTGGCGCCGCCAGCGGTCAGCCGATCAATGGCGGCCAGTATCTCTTCCTGTTGGTCGCCGGGAGTGGGGGCCAACTCTACCTGGGTGCGACCGGCGTAGACCACCAGCGCAATCCGGTCTTGTGCGCGCAGTTGTTTGGCCAGCATTTTCAGCGTGGCCTGTACCAGCGGCAATTTGTCCGGCGAGACCATGGAGCCGGAAACATCGACCAGGAAAACCAGATTCGCGGGCGGCAAGGTGCCGGTTTTTTCATCCACTGCCTTGATCCGAATGCGCAGCAGCTGATTGCCGGGCTTCCACGGTGACGGCGCGACTTCCGTTTGCACGGTGAATGGATGTGCCGTCCGTTGCACGCTGTCCGCGTAAGGAAAATAGTTGAGCAGTTCCTCTACCCTTACCGCGTCGGCCGGTGGCAATTTTCCTGCGCGCAGGTGGCGGCGGACATTGCTGTAGGCGCCGGTGTCAACATCGATACTGAATGTCGAGACTGGTTCGCGGGTGACCACTTTGACCGGGTTGTCTTGTAGCGATTGATAGGTTTCGCGATTTTCCACCAGCGGAGGCGGCAGGCCGGGCATCATCAGCCGTGGTGCCGCAGCGCTGCGTTTCGTCGCAACCGCTTCTGCCTCTGTGGTGGCCACTTTCTGTGCTTCGATTCGCGACGCGGTGACTTCGATGCGCTCGCTGTCCGCGTCTTTGCTGCTGCTTGCACATGCGGCTATCAGTGCGCCAAGGGTTGCCGCCAGCACGGCTGTCTGCCACTTCATCCGTGTGTTCCTCGTTACGCCGGAATGTCTTGCGGTTTGGAGCGATCGCGGTGTTGTTCCGTTCACTGCGCGGCCGAATATATTTTCCGACCGGCGACCCAGGTGGACAACACTTTGGTGTCAGCGATGTCATGTTCAGGAACGGTAAAGTAATCGCGATCGATCACGATGAAATCGGCGTACTGACCGATCGCCAGCGAACCGGTGATGGTTTCCATGTGGCCGGCATAAGCGGCATCATCGGTGAACAGCCGCAAGGCTTCATCACGCGAGAGTTTTTCGCCCGGGTACCAGCCACCATTCGGCTGACCATTGCGGTCCGCGCGGGTGATGGCGGCGTGCAGACCGTAAAACGGGTTGGCCAGCTCGACCGGAAAATCCGAGCCGCCGGCGAGGCGGGCGCCAGCGTCGAGCAGCTTGCGCCACGCGTACGCGCCCTTGATGCGCTCGGCACCGACGCGCGCCTCGGCCATGTTCATGTCGGAGGTGGCGTGAGTCGGTTGAATCGACGCGATCACCTGCTGGGCGTTGAAGCGCGGGATATCCGCCAACGCAATGACTTGCGCGTGCTCAATGCGATGGCGTAGCGCTCTGGCTTTGCCATCGCGGGCGACTTCCGCAAGGGTATCGAGCACCAGTCGGTTGCCGGCATCACCGATAGCATGAATGTTCATCTGCCAGCCGTTGTTGACACCCAGAGCTGTCAGTTCACGCAACTGCGCCGCGCTGTACAGCAACAAGCCGCGATGCTGCGGATGATCGCTGTAATCTGCCATCAGTGCCGCACCGCGACTGCCGAGCGCGCCGTCCGCCCAGGCTTTCACGGACTGCAAGTACAGTCGGTGTTCGAACAGCGGTGCCGGCGGTGGATTGTTCAGTAGCTTCCGCGCGTCCGGACTGTCTGCCAGCATCGCATAGACCCGAATGGGCAAGTGATCTTGCTGACCGAGTTGTTGGTAGAGCTGGTAATCGTCCGGGCTGATGCCGGCGTCATGAACGCCAGTCATGCCAAGCGCCGCCAGTGCTTGCAACGCGTCATGCAGTTGCGCGCGCCGCTCGTCGGCGCTGGTGGTCGGCACATGCGCATTCAGCAGGCTCATCGCATTGTCGATGAAAATGCCGGTCGGGTTGCCGTTGCGGTCACGAATGATCTGACCGCCATCCGGATCGGGCGTGGCCTTCGTGATGCCGGCGCGTTGCATCGCGACACTGTTGGCCCAGCTGGCGTGACCGTCGATGCGTTCCAGCAGCACCGGACGGTCGGCGATCACGGCATCCAGATCGGCGGCAGTCGGAAATTGTTTGCCTTGCCACAAGACCTGATTCCAGCCGCGTCCGAGCAGCCATTGCGTGCGGCGCGCGTCGCTGCCGGGTTGTCCGCCGTGCTGCGTGGCAAATTGCTTGACCCGCTGCAAGGCGTCGGCGAGTGACGGGCTGCCGCGCAAATCAATCTGGCGTTTTTCCTGGCCAAGTCCCTGCACATGACCGTGACTGTCGATCAACCCCGGCAACACGGTTTTGCCGGCTCCGTTGACGCGTTCGCTGTTGCCGACCTCGGCGAGCTGTCGGGCCGCGTCGTCATAGGCGCGGACCTTGCCATTTTCGATGTACAGCGCCGAGAACGTCTGACGGCCGGTGTCGGCGTCGAGCCGGTAACCGCGCACGTTGTCGAGCAAAAAAGTGGTGGCGTCGGCCGCGGAGCAGAGGCCGATCAGGCTGCTGCAAAACAGGGCAGCAGCAAAACGGTTGCGAAAGCGAGT
>CAMLKQ010000244.1 GCA_946480585.1 uncultured Kangiella sp. | reverse complement strand
CGTTTGTAGTAATTGCTGGTGGTTTCCGGGTCGGCATGCGCGGCATACAGCTTGCCGTTGTCGCGCAAATACGGCGCCAGAATTTCCGTGTACCAGCCACCACCGGGGGCGATTTCCACCACCGTCTGGTTCGGCTTGATACCGAAAAACTGCAGCGTCTCAGCCGGATGACGGGAGCTGTCGCGGGCCGCGTTGGCCGGATCACGATGGCTACCTTTCAACGCGGCTTGCAAACCAGAATCGGCCGCGACGGAAAAACTCAGCGCCAGGGTGGCGAGGGCAATCAAAGGCTTCATTCGGCAATGCTCCATGTAAGTGATGCTGCTGCCTGTATTGGTAATGCCTGTATTGGTAACGCTTGTATTTGTTACGGAAAGCTCACGACGAGGGTTGCTTGGCAAATGGCTTACGCCCGACCGACCGCGCGCACCCCGCGTTGCTGGGCAAAATCCAGCATCCGTTGTAGGGATTTCAGGGCGCCCGGGATCAGTGTCGGATCGACCGTAATTTCGTGGCCAGGTTCCGTCAACGCGGCCGCCAGGTTATCGAGCGCGTTCATCCGCATCCAGGGGCAATGGGCGCAGGAGCGGCACGGGCCGCTAACACCAGCGGTCGGCGCAATGATGAATTCCTTGTCTGGCGCCGCCTGCTGCATTTTGTAGAAAATTCCACCATCGGTGGCGACGATGAGCTGCTTGTGCGGCAAAGCCTTGGCGGCATTGATGAGCTGCGAGGTCGAACCGACTGCATCGGCCAGCGCAATCACCGCCTCCGGTGACTCCGGGTGCACCAGAATCGCCGCGTCCGGGTACAGCTGCTTGGCCTGCTCCAGTGCCTTGGCCTGAAACTCGTCGTGCACCACACAGGTGCCGTTCCAGAGCAGCATGTCAGCGCCGGTTTTTTCCTGAATGTAGCGACCGAGATTGCGATCCGGCGCCCAAATCAGTTTCTCGCCCTGCTCGCTCAAATGCTCAACTACATCGACCGCAATGCTTGAGGTCACCACCCAATCGGCGCGCGCTTTGACCGCCGCCGAGGTGTTGGCATAGACGATGACAGTGCGATCCGGGTTGGCATCGCAGAACGCCGCAAACTGATCCGCCGGGCAGCCGAGATCGAGAGAACATTCGGCCTTCAGGGTCGGCATCACCACCCGCTTTTCCGGGCTCAAAATCTTGGCGGTTTCGCCCATGAAACGGACGCCAGCCACCACCACGGTTTTGGCCGAATGCCGGTAGCCGAAACGCGCCATTTCCAGCGAGTCGGACACACAGCCGCCGGTCTCTTCTGCCAATTCCTGCAAATCCGGATCGGTGTAGTAATGCGCCACCAATACCGCATCCTGCGCTTTCAACAATTGCTTGATGCGTTCGCGCAAAGCCTCGCGCTCGGCAGCAGCAAATTCACGCGGTGGCTGGGTGACGGGGATCTCGAGCCGGATGGCAGCAGGAACGGCGCTCATGGCGGTATCCGGGTGGCTAGGAAAGTGGCGGAATTATACGCCGATGCCAGCGCCGCGGTTGGCCGTCGGACGGCTTCGTGACCGGAAATAAAAACGGCCAGCAGAGCTGGCCGTTTCGTACTGACATCGAATGCGGTTCAGACCACAGTCACGTCCTGGGCTTGCAGGCCTTTCTGGCCTTGGCCGACCACGAACTCGACCGTTTGACCATCAGCCAGGGTGCGACGACCACCTTCCGCACGGATCTGGGTGTAGTGCACGAACACATCGTTGCCACCTTGATCACGCTTGATGAAACCGAAGCCCTTCTCGTCGTTAAACCACTTCACTGTGCCTTTTTCGCGATTCGACATACTCAAATACCTTAAACAATGGCCGCTGCTTCGGCCCGAAACAGCGCGAGGAACTGCGCTGCGCCGGGATAATAGCATTTCCATTTTTTCGGCCAAGGGGATTTTGTCCGGCCGCACTGAGCGGCATCGTTCAGGTTTGTGCCGGGCGGAAAAACAAAAACGCCGGCCTAGGCCAGCGTTTTTGTTTGAAGAATGGTGGGTCGGGCGAGATTCGAACTCGCGACCAACGGATTAAAAGTCCGCTGCTCTACCGACTGAGCTACCGACCCATCGCGAGAGGCCGCTATCTTACGGATTTTCATTCCGAAATCAAGCACTCGCTTTTAAAAACTTTCATTCCACTTCATCTATCCAGGCTTGCTGGATGGCTTCGAGCACTTTTTCGCCACTGCGGGCCGGGTCATCGGCAAAATCCGGCAGTGCCAGCACCCAGTTGCGCAGGTCGACAAAGTTGACGAAACGAGGGTCCACTTCGGGATGGGTTTCCGTCAGCTCAATGGCGATATCGAGGACATCCGTCCATTTCAAAGCCATGGTCGTCTCCTCAGTGCCGTTCCGAGGCCAGATTGATGGTGTAGCGCGGGATCTCCACCGTCAAATCCTCGTTGCCGACCTTGGCCTGACAGGACAACCGGGATTGCGGCGTCAGCCCCCAGGCCTTGTCGAGCATGTCGTCTTCGTCTTCCTCGCTGGCGGCGATGCTGTTGAAGCCCTGTTTGATCACGACATGGCAGGTTGTGCAGGCACAGGCCATTTCGCAGGCATGGTCGATACCAATCTTGTTGCGCAACGCAACATCAAGAATGGTTTCACCGGTTTTCGCATCCACCGTGGCGCCGTTCGGGCAATGGTCTGGATGCGGCAAAAATGTCAGTTTCGGCATGGCTCTCTACACCTCAGGGTTTGCCGCCGCGCGGCAAACCGAAATCAAATCTGATCCAACGTCTGGCCAACGAGTGCCGCAGCAATGCTGCGATCCATGCGGCGCGAAGCAAACTCGGCGCTGGCTTTGTCGAGCGCGGCAATCGCGGTCTTGATCGCGGCACTGTCGCTGCCGGCAGCGGCCTGTTCGAGCACCGCCATCGCCTGATGCAATTGCGCACGCTCCTCATCATTTAGCAACTCGCCATCGGCGCGCATGGCAGCGCGCAGCGCCACCAGCACGCGGTCGGCATCGACCTGCTGCTCGCGCAGCATGCGCGCGGCCATGTCGTCCTGGGCATGCTGCATGGAGGCTTCCAGCATTTCGCGAATGCTGGTGTCGCTCAGGCCATACGACGGTTTGACCTGCACCGACGCCTGCACCCCGGTCTGGGTTTCCTGCGCCGACACACTCAGCAAGCCATCGGCATCGACCTGGAAGCTGACCCGGATGCGGGCGGCGCCCGCCACCATCGCCGGAATGCCCTGCAAGGTGAATTTGGCCAGCGAGCGGCAATTCTGGACCAGCTCACGCTCACCTTGCACCACATGAATGCTCATCGCCGTCTGGCCATCGGCGAAGGTGGTGAATTCCTGCGCCCGCGTCACCGGAATGGTGGTGTTGCGCGGAATCACTTTCTCAACCAGACCGCCCATCGTTTCCAAACCGAGCGACAGCGGGATCACATCCAGCAGCAACAGATCGTTTTCGCTCTTGTTGCCGATCAGCACATTGGCTTGCAGCGCCGCACCAATCGCGACCACTTTGTCCGGATCGATGGTAGTCAGCCCGTCACGACCAAAGAATGCCGCGACCGCTTCACGCACGGCCGGCATGCGGGTCGAGCCGCCGACCAGCACCACTTCCCGGATCTCGTCAGCGCCAATACCGGCATCACGCAAACAGCGCCGGCACGCGGTGAGCGTGCGCTTGATGTACGGCTCGGCAAGCTGCTTGAGCTGCTCGCGGGTCAGCGTGACATCGCCTTTGCCGAGCACATTGACCGTAACGCTGGTTTGGCTGCTGAGGCATTCCTTCACGTGACGCGCCAGCTGCAGCAGCGTGCGCAAGGTGCGGCTGTCGGCATTGGCATCCTGCGCCACACGGGCAGCGAGATCGAGCGCAATGGCGTGATCAATGTCGTCGCCACCGAGTGCGCTGTCGCCACCGGTTGCCAGCACTTCAAACACGCCGCGCGCCAAGCGCAGAATGGAAATATCGAAGGTGCCACCGCCGAGATCATAAACGGCAAACACGCCCTCTTCCCGGCTGTCGAGGCCGTACGCAACCGCGGCTGCAGTCGGTTCGTTCAGCAAACGCAACACGGAAAGGCCGGCCAGCGTCGCGGCATCTTTGGTGGCCTGACGCTGGGCATCATCAAAATACGCCGGCACGGTAATGACGACGCCTTGCAACGGACCACCCAGTGCGCGTTCGGCGCGACGAGCCAAGGATTTGAGGATCTC
>CAMLKQ010000243.1 GCA_946480585.1 uncultured Kangiella sp. | reverse complement strand
CGCGCGCTCGCGACCATTGACTACGCCGGCCAACCGGCCGGTTATGTCGGCGAACCGAGCGAAGTCGTCAACTACGTCGAGAACCACGACAATCAGACGCTGTTCGATGCCAATGTGCTCAAGCTGCCACCGGACACCACGCCGGACGATCGCGCGCGCGTGCAAATTCTCGCCGCCGCCACCGTCGCGTTCAGTCAGGGTATCGCCTACTTTCACGCCGGCCAGGATGTGCTGCGCAGCAAATCGCTGGACCGGAACAGCTTTGACTCCGGCGACTGGTTCAACAAACTCGACTGGAGTTATCAGGACAATGCCTTCGGCACCGGGCTGCCGCCGGAACGCGACAATGGCGCAAGCTGGCCATGGCAGCAAACGCTGCTCGCCGACAGCCACATCAAGCCGCGACCGCGCGAGATCAGCTGGACCCGCGATGCCTTCCGCGATCTGCTGCGCATTCGCGCCAGCAGCACGCTGTTCCGTTTGCGCAGCGCGGCCGACATCCAGCAGCGTTTGCAATTTCTCAACACCGGACGCAACCAGATCGGCACGGTCATTGTCGGCAAACTGATCGGTACAGACCAGAACCGCCCCGCGTATCCGGGCGCCGGTTTTCGCGCCGTGCTCTATGCCATCAATGTCGATACCCGCGCGCACAGCGTGCGCTTGCCGAGCGAGCAAGGTCAGAACTGGCAACTGCATCCGGTGCATCTGGCGGACGGTGCCGCTGACCCGCGGCCGAAAACCGACTCGCGCTTCGTCGCCGCAACCGGCGAACTGCTCGTGCCCGCGCGCACGGTGCTGGTCTACGTTCTGAATTGAGTGCAGCACGCGCCGGCGCGGATGTTGTCGCACGTGCACCGACAAACCGACGCATGGCGTCAGCGCAGGGCCCACCTGCCCGGTGCGATTGCGTTTGCTCGTCACTGCCTGCACGCCGGTCACTCGCTGCCTTGCTTGGTCACTGTATTGTCATGACATGAAGCTAACCCGGCCGCCGACGAGGCCTGCACCATTCTGGTCATGAATACGTATGCTGAGCCGGCGCCGCCGCGCACAGCCGGGTAAGCTGCGATCCGGTTTGCGGCAGCCGATGTCAGCGCTACGCAGACGTGTGCCAACCAAAGTGCCAACGCGGAGACCTGTATGGCCAACCACAACAAGGCATTGCTGATGAGCCTGACCCTGATCGCCACCTTGGGCGGTCTGCTGTTCGGCTACGACACCGCTGTCATTTCCGGCGCCATCAGCGCCATCGATGTCAATTTCATCCACCCGCGCAATCTCGATGAAACGACGGCACTGAGCTTGTCCGGTTTCGCGGTGGCGAGCGCACTCTGGGGCTGCGTCATGGGCGGCCTGCTGGCCGGCAAGATTGGCGATCGCTTTGGCCGTCGCGCCGGCATGCAACTGGCTGCCTTGCTGTTCCTGGTCAGCGCCATCGGTTCCGCATGGCCGGAAATCGGCTTTGCTCCGGTCGGCGAGATGGGCGCCGACGCGCTGTGGCCGTTCATGTTCTATCGCATTCTCGGTGGCATCGGCATTGGCCTGTCGTCAATGCTGTCACCGCTGTATATCGCGGAAATTTCGCCACCGGCCGAACGCGGCCGCATGGTCACGTATCAACAGCTGGCGATTGTCGGCGGCATCGTATTGGTTTACTTCGTCAACTGGAGCATTGCCGGTCAGGGCGATCAAGACTGGCTGCACAGCACCGGCTGGCGTCTGATGCTGGCATCGGAAGCGATTCCGGCCGCCGCTTTCTTTGTGCTCTTGTTCTTCGTGCCGGAAAGCCCGCGCTGGCTAGTGATGAAGCAGCGTGAAGCCGAAGCCAAGGCCGTGCTGCAACGGCTGACCAGCGAAGCCGAAGCGCAAACCGTGCTGACCGAAATCAAGGGCAGCCTGCAGGTCAGCAGTGATCGCCTGTTTGCTTTCGGTGGACTGGTGATTGTGGTCGGCTTGCTGTTGTCAATTTTCCAGCAAACGGTCGGCATCAACGCGGTGCTGTATTACGCGCCGCAGATGTTCCAGAACATGGGTGCGTCAACCGATAGCGCCTTGCTGCAAACCCTGATCGTCGGCAGTGCCAACGCGGTGTTTACGCTGGTCGCCATGTTCACCGTCGATCGCTGGGGCCGCAAGCCGTTGCTGATTCTCGGCGCGGTGATGATGGCGGTGTCCATGCTCGCGCTCGGCGGTCTGTTCCACAGCCAGCAACTTGGCCTGCTGTCGCTGCTGATGGTGATTGTCTACATCGCTGGCTTCGCCCTGAGCTGGGGTCCGATCGTCTGGGTGCTGCTGGCCGAGATTTTCCCGAATGCGATAAAGGGCAAGGCAATGAGCCTCGCGGTGGCGGTGCAATGGATCGCCAACCTGATCGTGTCGTGGTCGTTCAAGGTCATCGACGGCAACAGCGCGCTGAACGCGGTCTTCCACCACGGCTTTGCCTATTACATCTACGGCGTCATGAGCATCCTGGCAGCGATCTTCGTTTACCGATTTGTGCCGGAAACCAAAGGCCGCAGCCTCGAACAGATTCAGCAGTTGTGGCAGTCGAAAGCCAAACCGGTTGCTGGTGACGCTAAGCCGGTACAAGCCTAATCCGTCACTGAGGCGGTCATGAAAAACAAACGGCGGGAAATCCCGCCGTTTGTTTTTCTGGCTGTCGCCGCTTCAGCGTTAAAACTCGCACTAAGCGGTCATCCGCGCCACCGCCTTGCGCACCCACGGCGCCAGCAGTGTCACCGCGACAAACGCCACCGGCCAGGTTTTGGCGCAGCTTTGCAGCCACTGGCCAACAAAACCTTCGTGCACGCCTTGAGTGGTCGCCAGCACAAACGCCGACACCAAGGCCACCATGATGGCCGACAACAGGGCGCCGAACAGAATCGGCGCAAATCGCGCAGGAATACGCATTTCACTCTCCCAGAAAAAACCGAATCACAACCAGCCGCCTGGCCGTTCAGGACGCGAGCAGCGCCCGCAGCAACCAAGCGGAACCATACAGACCCAAACCGAACACGACGTGCATGACGAGGCTATGCAGGCGCGCCTTGTTCGGATGCGGCGTGCGCCGCGCGGCAAGGCCGGCGCCCATGCCCGGCTGCAGCAGCAGGTACGGCGCCGCCACCGTGACAACACCGACAAGCAGCGCCGGCATCAGGGTCGGTTGCTGCAACCAGCCGGCACCGAAGCCACCGATCAGCATCGCCGCAAACGCCACGCCGATGAGGTAATGCGCCGACCAGCCGAGCCACCGCTCGCCGGGCACCGGCGTTGCCGCCGCAATCGACGAATGGACAAAACGGCCGCGCGGCATATGACCGAGCCAACGCCCCACCAAACCATAATTTGGCGCCGGCACGGCGAACACGCGCAGCCGCAGCAGCGCCCAGAGATCCGTTGCCGCGGTGGCGCCAAAACCGATCACGACCGTTGCTACCAGAAGGTTCATTCGCTGCTCCTCGCTTGTTCATCATGACCGCATTTACACACGCGGCCGATCCGCTGCCGATCCGTTGCGCTGCCCACGCGGCGCTTGCAGCGGGGTCGGCACCAGCGGCATAGTGCCACTTCAAGTCAACTTGAGGTCAAGGGGTATTGCGTGGCACGCGCCGAACTGGATATTGCCGAGGTGGCCAAACGCAGCGGCCTGCCCGCCTCGACCTTACGCTTCTATGAAGAAAAGAGCCTGATCCGTTCGATTGGCCGGCAAGGTCTGCGGCGGGTTTTCGAGGCGAGCGTGCTGGAACGGCTGGCGCTGATTGCGCTGGGACGCGCCGCCGGTTTCTCGCTGGACGAGATTGGCAAAATGTTTGCGCCGGCCGGCAAAACCCGCATTGACCGTGAAGCGCTGAAAGCAAAAGCCGACGAACTGGAGCAGACCATCCGTCACCTGAGCGCGATGCGCGACGGCTTGCTGCACGCCGCCAAGTGCCCGGCCCCCAGTCATCTGGAATGCCCGACGTTCAAGCGCCTGTTGAACGCCGCCGCGCGCGGCGCGCTGACGGCAAAATGATCATCGGACAGCGATTCAAATCGGGATGGGGCTTGCAGCTTGCCACGGTGGTAATGGAAAACTGGCGCTATGACCCGAGTTGGGAGTGAATTGATGCAACGCATTCTGGTCAGCGCCTGTCTGCTTGGCAGCCCGGTGCGCTACAACGGCGAGCACAAGCAGAGCACGGAGCCCATCCTGCAACAGTGGTTGCAGCAAGGTCGGGTGGTG
>CAMLKQ010000242.1 GCA_946480585.1 uncultured Kangiella sp. | reverse complement strand
CAAGCTGCTGGCCGGCGCGGTACCGGTCGCCGGCACACCGTTCTGGACGCTGCAGCCGCCCGATCTCCTGCTGCACAGCATCTGCCATCTGTTCTACGACGGCGAGTGGGACCACGCCCTGCGCGATCTCTGGGACATACACCAGCTGCTGCAGCATTTCGGCCGCGAGCCGGACTTCTGGCTTGAGCTACCCGCCCGTGCCGCCGCGCTCGATCTGGCGCGGCCACTCGCCTATGCGCTCGCCACCGTGCAGCAGGTGTTCGATACCGTCATCCCGGCGGCCACAAGCGATGCCTGCGCAGCGGTGCTGCCGGCTCATGCCGACGCGATGCTGGCGCTGTTCCAGGCGGCGCTGCGGCCGGTCAACCCAAGCTGCCGGCGCCAGCGCGACGATCTGGCCCGGTTCGCGGTGTTCGTCCGTGGCCATTACCTGCGCATGCCGCTGCACTTGCTGCTGCCGCATCTCTTGCGCAAGGCGCTGCGGCGCGACGACGAAGACGACGCTGCCGATCGACCAGCGCCCGCACGCGAACAGTAACCGCGCACGACGCGCCCTCATTGCCACTGCCACCGCGCCCGCTGCGGCGCGGAAAATAGCCGCACGGCGGCGCGCCCCGACCCGCTACAATCGAGCCATCGTTTCCGACGGCTCCCGCATCCATGACGGCAGAACTCCCTTCCACTGGCGCGCCGCTGTACTTCGGTTGGCGTGAGTGGGCTGCGCTGCCGCAGCTGCGGATCAAACGGCTGCGAGTCAAGATCGACACCGGCGCCCGCACCTCGGCGCTGCATGCGTTTGAAGTGTTGCCGTTCGAGCGCAACGGCCAGCCCTGGGTGCGCTTTGGTCTGCACCTGTCGCGCAAGGAAGGCGAACTCGCCCACTGGTGCGAAGCGCCGATGCTCGATCGCCGCATCGTCACCGATTCCGGCGGGCACGCCGAAGAGCGTTACGTCATCGCCAGCACCATCGTTTTTGGTCAGCAGCATTGGCCGCTCGCCATCACCCTGACCAATCGCGATGCGATGCGCTACCGCATGCTGATCGGCCGCTCCGGCCTGCCGCTCGATGCACACGTGCGTCCGCACCACTCCTGGCTGCACGGCCAACCCGTTTACGACAAGCAGGCGTTTCGCGGCAGCATGACCGTTGCCAAGGAAACGCTGTGATCCTTTTCCGGTGAACTGCCCGACATGAAAATCTGTGTGCTCTCGCGCAACCCGCGCCTGTATTCGACCTATCGGCTGGTGGAAGCCGCTGACAAACGCGGCCACGAGATCGAAGTGCTCGACACCCTGCGCTGCACGATGAACGTGGTCAGCCAGAAGCCGACCATCCGCTACGGCGGCGAAGAACTGGAACACTACGATTCGGTGATCCCGCGCATCGGCGCGTCAATCACCTTCTACGGCATGGCGGTGCTGCGCCAGTTCGAAGTGATGGGCGTGTTCGCGATGAATGAGTCGGCCGCCATCGGCCGTGCCCGCGACAAATTGCGCTGCCTGCAAATGCTGGCGCGCGAAGGCATCGGCCTGCCGATCACCGGTTTCGCCCACGCCCCCGATGACATTCAGGATGTGGTGAAGATGGTCGGCGGCCCACCGCTGGTGATCAAACTGCTTGAGGGCACCCAAGGCATCGGCGTCGTGCTCGCCGAAACGCAAACCGCCGCCGAAAGCATGCTCGAAGCGTTTCTGAGCCTCGATCAAAACATCATGGTGCAGGAATACATCCGCGAAGCCGCCGGCGCCGACATCCGCTGCTTCGTCATCGACGGCGAAGTGGTCGCGGCGATGAAACGGCAAGCCAAAGAAGGCGAGTTCCGCGCCAACCTGCACCGCGGCGGCCAGGCCTCGGCGATCGAGATCACCGATGAAGAACGCATCACCGCCATCGCCGCTGCAAAGGCGCTGGGCCTAAATGTCGCCGGCGTCGACATGATGCGTTCGTCACGCGGCCCACTGGTACTGGAAGTGAATGCCTCACCGGGTCTGGAAGGCATCGAACACGCCACCGGTGTCGACATCGCCGGCAAGATGATCGCGTTTCTGGAACGGCATATGGAATCAGGTGCAGTGCGCAAGCGTAGCGAAGGATGAATCGCCCCCATGATGGATTGGCGCTGGTTTGGTGGCAAGGAGCTCTATCGCGTCGGCTTGACGGCGTCAGAGCGCAAGCAGGAATTGAGTCAGCTTCGCGCGCAATTGCCGGCCGTGCTTCGCACCATTCCTATCGGACTGGCATTGGTGTGGCTGACGTGGCAATTGCTTTTGAGCTGGGAGGGAGTGCTCGGTGATCGGCTCCACATCATCTGGTTCACTGCGTTTCTTGGCCCTGCCATGTGGCTGGCTTTTTATGGCGCCACTGTGTTTTCACGATATGAAATCATCTTCCAAGAAAACCGGTTGGTGAGGAAGTCGGCCGAGAGAACGAGCTTTCGTTGGCGCGCCATCAACCGAGCAGAACTGAGAAAATTTCCTGACGGGTCCGGTGGTACGCTCCTCGTTACAACGCCATTTCGAACAGAGGAATCGGTTTTCCTGCCAACTGAATCGGACTGGATGGTGATTGAGAAAATCTTGAGAGAAAAGCTGGCGGATCGTTTCATCTGCTCAGGTAAATAGGACGTAATCATTGACAGATTTTCGCCGAATGAAAACCATCCCGCGGCTAAATCAGAACCTTTGAGCTTCAAGTAGAATTGAAATCATTGCAGAGTGAGATTCAGTTCGTCGTACTGAGCGGCAATCACCCCACCCAGCCCCTCCCCTTAGCAGGGGAGGGAACCGCGCTGCGCCTCCCCCTGTGAAGGGTGAGGCCGGGAGGGGGGAGTTACCGCGCTGAGTTTTCAGTTCAAACCAACCGCCATTTTTGCCTTTGTTTGAGTCAGGAACCTTCATGCCGTCGTCTTCTGCCGTTCTCGCCTGGTTTGATCACAGCGGTCGCAAATCGCTGCCGTGGCAACAAGATCGCACTCCGTACCGGGTCTGGATCTCCGAGATCATGTTGCAACAGACGCAGGTGGCGACCGTCATCGGTTACTACGAAAAATTCATGCAGCGGTTCCCGGATGTGCAGGCGCTGGCGGAGGCACCACTGGATGACGTGCTCGCGCTCTGGGCCGGGCTCGGTTATTACTCGCGCGCGCGCAATCTGCACGCGGCAGCGAAATACGTGGTCGAACAATTCGGCGGTGAGTTTCCGGAGACCGTCGAGCAGATGTGCGAATTGCCCGGCATTGGCCGCTCGACCGCCGGCGCGGTGCTGAGTCTCGGCAGCGGCATTCGCGCACCGATTCTCGACGGCAATGTCAAACGGGTGCTGTGTCGGGTGGCCGGCATCCGGCTGTATGACGATCTGCGTCGCAACGAACAAAAATTGTGGCAACTCGCTGACGAATTGACGCCAACAAAGCGCGTCGCCGATTACAACCAGGCGATGATGGATATCGGTGCCACCGTCTGCACGCGCGGCACGCCAAGCTGCGCGCGCTGCCCGTTTAGCGGTAGCTGCGTCGCGCAGGCAGAACAGAATTTCAGCGCTTATCCCGGCGCCAAACCGGCGAAAGTGTTACCGGAAAAATCAACACGCATGTTGGCGCTGCTCAACCGGGCAGACGAGGTGCTGCTGAGCCAACGGCCACCGTCCGGGATCTGGGGCGGTTTGTGGGTGTTGCCGGAAGTGCCGGAGCTGTTGTCTCCGGGCGAGTTTGCCGAGCAGTTTGGTGATCGCATCGCGTTGCGAGCGCTACCACCGCTGCGCCATACGTTCAGCCATTTTCATCTCGATATCCACACGTTTGCGGGGGTGATGGCCGGCGCCGGCTCCCGTATCATGGACGCCGGTTGGCGCTGGCAACCGGTGTCGGCCTTGCACGCGGTCGGCTTGCCGGCGCCGGTGCAGAAATTGTTGAAGCAAGTCCTGGCGAGCCGCTGAGCCGGTTGGCCCTGTTATCGAGGTGGTTATGTCCCGTATCGTTCACTGCACCAAGCTGGGCAAAGACGCAGCAGGTCTGGCGTTTGCGCCGTATCCGGGTGCGCTCGGCAAACGTATTTTCGAATCGATTTCGGCCGAGGCCTGGGAGCAGTGGAAAGCGCACCAGACCATGCTGATCAACGAAAAACGGCTGTCGATGCTGGACCCACAGGCGCGTAAATACCTCGAAGGCGAAATGGAGAAATTCCTGTTCGGCGGCGACTACGACCAGGTCGAAGGCTACGTGCCGCCGTC
>CAMLKQ010000241.1 GCA_946480585.1 uncultured Kangiella sp. | reverse complement strand
AGTAAATAGCAAATGCGGTAATGAAAAAAGCCGGGGCATGCCCCGGCTTTTTTCTTCAGTAGGTTTCAACGTTGACTTGCACCGGCACTGAGCGCGATACGGTGTCATACACCGGCGAATACTTTGCCAGCTCACGCAATGTCGCCGGATTGGCGGCGCTTTTGACTTTCATCTGCACGCGGATCTGCTGATAGCCCTTGCGCACCTCGTCCGACAATCCGAGGAAGCCGCGCAAATCCAAATCGCCTTCCAGCGACGAATCGATCGCCTCAATGACGATGCCACGCGCCGCCGCGTGATAGACCATGGTGGTGGTCAGGCAGCCAGCCAGCGCATTCAGGATGTACTCGACCGGATTGGCACCGAGATCCTTGCCCAGCAGCACTGGCGGTTCGCCGCATTCCATTTCAAACGGCTGCAGGTGCAGCTGCTCTTCGCAGGCACCGTAGAAGCCCTCGACGCGGCTGAGGTTGCGGTCGCCGCCGAGCCAGCGGTTCTGGGCGCGGAACTTGAACGCGGCGATGGCGCTGTTGGCTTTGACGGCATCGATGGTGGCAAACAAGGCATCGACGTTGACGCCGTTGCAGACGGTGGCGGTTTTGGTGGCGGCGTTGCCGGCGGATTGGGTGTTGCTCATGTGCTGCTCCTTGGTGATCGGTTGGGTTGGCGCAAACCGGGTCGGGGATGCCGCGGTTGGCGTGGCAGCAACGATACGGAGCAGGCTTTGCTCTGCTAATCTGCGTTTTTGTCAAAATCGGTCTTTTTGTGCCACAGATTGGCTGCGCTTGGCCACGACCGGTACGGAGGTCTGGGAATGAACGAGGCAAACGCTCTGGATGTCGCCATCGTCGCGCTACCGGAAACGGCCGGTTCAGCGCTCTACGGCATGGTCGACGTGCTGTCGGCGGCCGGCAATGTCTGGCAGAGCCTGGCCCGCGCCGATACCCCGCAGCGTTTGTTTCGCATCCGCATCGTTGCGCCGACCGCCACCGCGTTCCGCTGCGGCCATGGCATCCCGATCCAGCCGGATCAGGCTGTTACCGATGCGCCCACCCCCGCCCTCCTGATCCTGCCCGAGATCTGGCTCGGGCCGGACGAAACCATCAGCGGCCGCTACCCGGCGCTGATCGACTGGATACGCGCCTGTTATCGGGCCGGCAGTCACCTCTACTCGGCCTGTTCGGGCGCGTTGCTGCTGGCCGAAACCGGGCTGCTCGACGGTTGCCCGGCGACCTCGCACTGGGGCTATGAGGATCTGTTTCGCCGCCGTTACCCGAAAGTCCGCTTCGATCCCGGCCCGAATCTGGTCTTTGCCACCGCCAACGGCCGCATCGTCACCGCGGGCGGCACCACCTCCTGGCACGATTTGGCGCTGCACATCATCGCCCGCCATGGCAACCCCGGCGAAGCCATGCGCATTGCCCAGGTCTACTTGCTGAAGTGGCATGGCGAGGGTCAGTTGCCGTATCGAGCACTGGTCCGGCGGCCGCCCCATGGCGACGCCGCAGTCCGGCGCTGTGAAGACTGGCTCAGCCAGCATTTTCGCCGCCCCGATGCGCTGATTCAGGCAGTCAGCCAAAGCGGGGTACCGGAACGGACCCTGAAGCGGCGGTTCAAAGCGGCAACCGGGGTCAGCCTGATCGAATACCTGCAGAATCTGCGCATCGAACAGGCCAAGCGCCTGCTGGAGCAAAGCGCCCTGTCCGTTGACGACATCAGCAACGAAGCCGGCTACGAAGACGCCTCGTTTTTCCGCCGTCTGTTCAAGCGGCTGACCGGCCTGGCACCAAGCGATTACCGACGCCTGTTCGCGCCGGTCGGGCAAGCCGGCCGGACTCAACTAGACTCCGATCTGTCCACAGTCTGAGGTCGTGGCCATGCCGCGGTCGGCGCACGCCGCCCGCACCCGCAGCAACAGGAGGGTCGGGCAATGGCCGGAAAGGAACAGGGCGAGAGCCAGCGCGCCTTGCTGGCGCTGGCCTATGCCATGTTGGTCGGTGCGGCGAGTCTGCCGCTGTACGCTCTGACCGGGCGCGGCTGGCTGAGCGCGGCCGAATACCTTGCTGTCGGTCTGCTGCTCGCAGGCGCGGCGCTGCTGGCGGGCGGCATCCTCGGTTTCTTGTTCGGCATTCCGCGCACCCAGCAACAAGATGACAACGCCGCGCCGGTCGAACCGAGTGCGGCCGGCAAGGACAACCGCCGCATCGATTACCGCGCCAACACCAATCTCGAACAGATCTCCGATTGGCTGACCAAGATTCTGGTCGGTGTCGGGCTGACCCAACTCAGTGAAATCGAACAAGGTTTTGCCGCGCTGACCGCGGCGGCCGCGCGCGGTTTTGGTGGCGCCGCGCACAGCCAGATTTTCGCCGGCGCACTGATTGCCTACTTCACCATACTCGGTTTCCTGTTTGGCTATTTGTGGACCCGCTTGTTCATGGCCGGGGCACTGCGCATGGCCGACCAGGCCGCCATTGGCGCACTGATGCAGCGGGTGCAACAAGCCACTGAAAAAGCCGAAGGCACCGAGCGCAAACTCGATGCATTGCAGCAGCAAGCGGCACGCGATGCGGAAGCGCTGGCGCTGATGCACCGGCAACTGAACCCAAGTCCGGATCTGCCGGAAATTAGTCAGACCCAACTGGATGAAGCCGTGCTGCAGGCATCGCGACCGGTACGGGTGCAGATCTTCAATCAGGCCTGGCAAGTGCGCAGCGAAAACTGGCGCGACCCGGCCAACAAAACCAAGATGGCCCGCACCATTCCCTTGCTGCGTGCACTGATCCACAGCGATCAGGAAAAACGTTTTCACATGAATCACGGCCAACTCGGCTTTGCCCTGAAAGACAAGGAGCCACCGGACTGGCAACAGGCCGAACAGGAACTTAGCACCGCGATTGAACGGCGCGGCAGCTGGCAGGAAAAAGGCTGGCTGTTCTACGAGCTGAACCGGGCCATCTGCCGGATCATGCTTGACGCCGAGTTCCAGCAAGGCCAGGCCAGCACGGAGCCGAATCGCGACCGGATTCTTGCCGATCTGCGCGCCGCCAGCCATGCCGGCGATCTGCAGAAGATCCTCATGGAAGACCCGGTCATCCGGCAATGGCGCAGCTACAACAAGATCAGCAGCAAACAGCTGCGCGCAAGCGATCCCACCTGACCGGAGCACGCCTGACCGGAGCACGCCTGACTGGAGTAGACCATGGCCGATGACGCAGAACAAAGCTGGTGGCGCCGCTCGCTGGTGCAGTTGCGGCGCACGGTAACGGTGCTGGTGTTCGCTGCCGGCCTCACCATTGGCATCGGCGGCATGCTGTACAGCAAGAGCGAAGATCTGCAGCAAACCCAGCAACAACAGAGCGAGCAGATCGATCAGCTGCAGGCCCGCGTGCAAACGCTGGAGCAGCTCGCCGGTGACGGGCCGCCAGCGGTGTGCCGTTGCCAGAAGGCCGGCGAGAGCGGCGTGCTGCTGCAGCGCTTTTGTCTGGCCAAGAATGCCATTTGCGACGAAGAATCAGCACGTATCTGTCAGGCCCAGTTGCCCGGTTATCAATGCTGACTCTTGCCAGCGGGAGCGCAGCTCATGCGCAGTGAAGAAACTGTGATCGCCTATTGCCCTTACTGCAATGGCGAGTTGGCTTTGCACATCGATTGCTGTGAGCTGGATCAGGAATATCAGGAAGACTGCCAGCACTGCTGCCAGCCAATCATCGTCACTACCGGCAGCAACAGCCGCGGTGAAGTGGTGGTGAGTGTCCGCACCGAGAGTGACTGACGCCGCGCGATGGCAGCGTCAGTCATGCTGCCGCGAATCACCGCAGCGTCAACAAACGGCGCACGTCCTGCACCAGTTCAATCAGCGAGACCAGCGCGATAAATACCAGCACGCCGTGCACGGCCTGATTGATGTAGCCGACGATGCGCGCAGGGTCGCCTTGCACGGTAGCATCCGCCAGCACGACCAGTTCGTCTTGCTGGAACAATATGTAGACCAGCGCCAGGCTGATGACATTGATGAGGATGCGCAACAACAGCCGGTCCCATTTCCAGTACGGTTTCAGCCAGTTGGCCGCAGCGAGCACGACATCCATCACTGCCAGCAGCAGAATGCCCCACCAGTACGGCTGCCAGGCGGCCGACAGTTTGAATGGCAGCGCGACGCCGTCGTGGAAGATGGGCGTCGGGAAGCTGATGAGGCCCAGCCACCAACTGACGAACACCGCACCGACCA
>CAMLKQ010000240.1 GCA_946480585.1 uncultured Kangiella sp. | reverse complement strand
GTGCAGCTCGGCGTCGCCGATGCTGTGCGGTTTGCCGGTCGTTTGCCGCGTGAACAGGTCGCCGCATTGCTGCAGTCGGCGCGCGTCGTGCTCAATCCCAGCACCGCCGATAACAGTCCGAACTCCCTGATCGAGGCGATGGCCGCGGGCGTGCCAATCGTCAGCACCGATGTTGGCGGTGTGCCGCAACTCTGCCAACCGGAGGTTCACGCACTGCTGGTGTCGGCACGACAGCCGGACGCCATGGCTGCCGCGATCCAGCGCGTGCACGGTGACGCCGCGCTGCGCGAACGGCTGATCAGCGCCGGGCGTGCGCGCGCAGCAGAATTCAGTTGGTCGGCGGTCTGGCCGGCCTTGCAGGCCAGTTACGCCCGCGCCCGCGCGCACCGGAGTCAACGCGATGCGTGATTACATCATCCTGCTACTGATCGCCGGTGGTTTGCCGGTGACACTGTTCCGGCCGTTTTTCGGTCTGATGATGTGGTGCTGGATCGCCTACATGGTGCCGCACAAGCTCGGTTGGGGTCTCGCCGCGCACTTGCCGGTCGCGAGTGCAGTTGGCGCGACCTTCTTGCTGGCGTTCGTGTTCAGCAAGGAATCGAAAAAGCTGCCGATGAACCAGCCGATCATCATCGTGTACCTGTTGATGCTGGCGTGGTGGACGCTCAGTTTCTTCGTCAATCCGGCGACCGATTACGCGCTGCAGCAAGCCGACAAGGTGCTCAAGATCCAGTTGTTCACCATCATCACCATCATGATGGTGAACACCCGCGAGCGCCTGTTCTGGCTGGTTGGGGTGATTGCGCTGTCGATCGCGTCGTTCGGCGTCAAAGGCGGCATCTTCACCATCCTGACTGGCGGTGATAACCGGGTCTGGGGACCACCCGGCGGTTTCTTTGAAGGCAACAACGAGTTTGGTCTGACCTTGCTGACCATTCTGCCGCTGCTGCGCTTCCTGCAACTGCAAGCCACCAAGAACTGGCAGAAACACGCGCTGACCGCGTCGATGGTGTTTTGCTTTGTGGCCGCGCTCGGCACCCATTCGCGCGGTGCGCTGCTGGCCGCAGCGGCGATGTCGGCGTTCTTCTGGTGGAAGAGCCCGAACAAGATGCCCATCCTCATGGCCGGTGTGATCCTCATCCCGACCTTGTATTTTTTCATGCCGGAAAGCTGGCACGAGCGCATGTCGACCATCAAGGTCGAGGACAGTGGCGGCGAAACCGAGTTCTATCGCAACACCGACACCTCGACCTGGTGCGGCGAGATGACCGACAAGATCCAGCGCCATGATTTGTCGGCCGGTGGCCGGGTCAACGCCTGGTGTTTTGCCTTCAATACCGCATTACATCATCCGGTCGGCGGCGGTTTTGATGCGTTTAACCCGGAGGCGTTTCTGATCTACGCGCCGGACCCGACTGACTTCCACGATGCCCACAGTATTTATTTCAAAATCCTCGGCGAACACGGCTTTATCGGTTTGGCGTTGTTCCTGACCCTGCTCGCGCTGAGCTGGTTCCGCGCCGGCAGCCTGCAGAAACTGGCGACCCAGAAGAACATGATCTGGGCCGCGCAGCTGGCAGCGATGATGCAGGTGTCGTTGCTGGCGTTCTGTGTCGGCGGTGTCTTCCTCGGCCTTTGCTACTTTGATTTGCTCTACCACTTGGTCGCGATCGTCGTGATCCTTGATGTGCTGATCAAGAAGGGCGAGACACCGTCGCCCGGCACCGCTACGACCACGACAACCGAGCCCGCGCAGGGCATCCGCCGGTTCGCCAATGTGCTCTTCCCTTCCGGTCAGCAAGGACAACGCTAATGTCGGCTTATACCTGGCTTGCCAGCTCCGTTCTGTTTCCGCTGCATGAACGCCTGAAACGCCACGACAGCGTCGCGTTGCGGCGCGAACTGGAGCGCAGCCAGTGGTTGTCGGCGAGCGAGATCGACGCCTTGCAGGCGACGCGTCTGCAACAGTTCATGCAGCAGATCAGCACGCGCATTCCGTATTACCGTGACTGGTTTGCCCGGCACGGCATCGCGCCCGACAGCATCCGCAGTCGCGCCGATCTGGCCCGGCTGCCGACTTTGGACAAGCCAACCATTCGCGCCCATGGCGAAGCGATGAAAGCGCCGGGTGCGGCGCTCAAACGCTTCAATACTGGCGGCTCCAGCGGTCAGCCGCTGATTTTCTGGTTGAACGAGCGGATCAGTCATGACGTGGCCGCCAAATGGCGGGCGACCCGCTGGTGGGATGTCGACATCGGCGATCCGGAATTGGTGTTGTGGGGCTCGCCCATCGAGGTCAACACCCAGGATCGGATCAAGCAGATCCGCGATCGCCTGCTGCGCACCGAGCTGGTGCCAGCCTTCGATCTGGCCGAATCCGGCATTCGCCATTTCCTTGAGGTGTACGCCCGCATGCGGCCGCGCATGCTGTTCGGTTACCCGTCAGCGTTGGCGCGCATTGCCCGCTTTGTCGCGGACCAGCGCATCGTGATCGACAACAGCCGATTGAAGGTCGCGTTTGTCACCGCCGAGCGTTTGTATCCGGAACAGCGCGAGTTGATTCAGCAGGTATTTGGTGCACCAGTCGCCAATGGCTATGGCAGCCGTGATGCCGGGTTTCTTGCCCACGAATGCCCACACGGTGGCATGCACATCATGGCCGAAGACGTGATCATCGAAACGCTCGACAGCGACGGCAAGCCGACCGCGCCCGGCATCGCCGGTGAGGTCACCGTGACCCATCTGCGCACCAGCGATTTTCCGTTCATCCGCTATCGCACCGGCGATGTCGCGGTGCTATCGCAACAAACCTGCGCCTGTGGTCGCGGTTTGCCGCTGCTGGCCAACATCGAAGGCCGCACCACCGATTTTGTCGTGTCGGAAACCGGCACCGTCATGCACGGACTGGCGCTGATTTATGTCGTTCGTGAAATCGACGGCGTCGAATCCTTCCGCATCATCCAGCACAGCCGCACCGAACTGGAAGTGCTGCTGGTCACCACCAGCTGGGATGAGGGCCGGCAACAACGGGTGATCAAAGGCATGCAGGCCCGGCTCGGCCAGGGCGTCCAGGTCACCGTCAGTCGGGTCGATCACATCCCGACCGAGGCGAACGGCAAATTCCGCTATATCATCAGTAAAGTGGCGTGCTGAAAGCACGTCGGTAAACGGATCAGAGGATGATGATCCGAGCCGACGACGCCGCCACCTGAAACCGCGCGCTACCGGTGAATCCCGTCACCGGGCGCCGCGTGCATGCGCTGTCGGGATAGAGTGGTAGTCCGATGTTGACGGCATTTCCGAAAGTCCGCGGCGCCTTGCAACGGCTGCAACTGGTGCAAGACATTCTCACCATCATGCGCAGCAAGGCGCAGCAGGGCGGCCTGTCGTTCTGGCGGCAGGCCGGCGAAATGCTCTGGCTGAAACTGCGTCGCCAGCAAACCTACCGGTTCTATCTGATGGCGCGCATGTGGCGCCCGGACCTGCCATGGCAGGACAAGCTGGAGCATTTCAATCACGCCGATTTCAGTGCCTTGATTGATCACCTCAATCCGCCCGCCGCCCGACAACGCTACCGGCACAAACCGGAGCAGAAACAAATCCTGCTGCAACATGGCATCGCGACACCGCCGTGGTATGGCTATTTCCATCCACAGCATGGCCGCTGCGCCAACGGCAAGCCGCTGACCACAGCCGCGGAACTCACCGCCTTGCTTGATGGTCTGGTCGATCGGCAGATCACGCTGAAGCGGGTGGTCGGGTCCGGTGGTCAGGGCTTTCTGTCATTCCTCGTTCGCCGCGACGCTGACACAATTCAACTGGAGCACCCGTTGACCCGGGCCCGGATCAGCATGGCCGATTTGCTGCGCATGTTGCAGCAGGAACAAACCGGTTACCTAATCGAACACTATCTGGTGCAACATCCGGCGCTGGCACGATTGAACCCGGATTCGGTCAATACGCTGCGGATCTGGGCGACACGCGAAGCCGGTCAGCTGCGCGTAGTCGGCTCGTTTTTGCGCGTGGGGCGCCGGCATGTGTTGGTGGACAACACCGCCGCCGGCGGTTTGATTTGCACCGTCGATGAACAGAACGGCCGCTTGCTTGAATTGAGCAGCGGTGATCTCTGGCGCAAGGTTTATGCGCAGCATCCGGATACCGGCATCAACGTGACCGGATTGGAGGTGCCGTTCTTCCATGAAGCCGAAACGCTCGCCTGTCAGGCGCTCGCCTGCTTTCCGGACATGGCCAT
>CAMLKQ010000239.1 GCA_946480585.1 uncultured Kangiella sp. | reverse complement strand
TCGAGATCGGAATAAAGTTGGTTGAACCGGCGTTGCTGCTCCGGGTTCGGCGCATTGACAGCCGGCAAACTGAGCGCCTCCTGCTCGGCCTGTTCGGCGCTTGTGCGGTCCGCGCTTTCCGGTTCGGCAGTCGTCGCCTCATTGGGGTCAGGTTTGACCGCGCCTTCCAGCAGCCCGGCGCCACTGGCACTGGCGGCGTTACTGCCGTTGTCAGTCGATTGACTCGCCGCCGGGGTTTTCTCGAACGCCGATAACAGCGCATCGGACAACACCCGGTACTTGCCTTCGTTGACTTGCGAAATGGAATACATCACGACGAAAAACGCGAACAACAGCGTGATGAAGTCGGCGTAAGACACCAACCAGCGATGGGTGTTTTCAGTTTCATCGTGGCGTCGGCGACGGATCATGCAAGGGCCCTCTGCGGCCTGATAGCGGGCGGTGACAGGAGAATGCGACACCAGACGCGTGTAGAGGCAAACTGGCGCCGGCACCGCAATGGTTTCGGTACAGGAATCCGCCTGCCACTTTCCCGAAACCGGGTCCGGGCCACCGGGGCCGAGACCATCGTACAGATATCGCGTCAGCCGTGGCGTAGCGTCACCCCGGGCAACGCATCAATGCACGCGCTACTCCATGCGCCATGCTACATGCTACATGCGACCGTCAACGCGTTAATGATTGGGCAGGAAACCCGCCAGTTTGTTCTCGATGACGCGCGGATTTTCGCCTTCCGCGATCGCCACGATGCCTTCGATCAGCATCTCCCGATACTGGCTCTGTGCCAGTACCAGGGTCCGCAACTTGTTGGCGATGGGCAAGAACAACAAGTTGGCAAAGCCAACGCCATACACCGTAGCGACAAACGCCACCGCGATACCGCTGCCGAGCCGCGACGGATCACTCAGGTTGCCCATCACCTGAATGAGGCCCATCACCGCGCCAACAATGCCAAGCGTCGGCGCGTAACCGCCCATCGCCTCGAACACCCGCGCGGCTTGCAGCTGACGCTGTTCCTGCAATTCCATGTCGGTCAGCATCGCGCTGCGTATGCTTTCCGGCTCACCGCCGTCCACCAGCATCGCGAGGCCCTTGCGGGCAAACACGTCTTCTTCCCGATCCACCAACTGTTCCAGACCGAGCAAACCTTCCTTGCGCGCCGTCGAGCTCCAGTTGACCATCCGGCGCAACCCGTCTTCGAACGGCAACACCGGAGGCAACAACACCCAACGCAAAATCTTGAATGCGTGCACGAATGTGCGCAGCGGCGTTTGCAAGAGCGTGGCACCGAGTGTGCCGCCGAGCACGATCAACAGCGCCGGGCCGTTGGCGAGCATGGCAAGCTGGCCGCCTTCCCACAACTGGCCAACAATGACTGCCGCCAGTCCGAGCAGGAAACCGATCAATGCCAGCGAATCCACGCTCAGATCTCCGCGGCCAGTCGGCGGCCGATTTCGGCGAGCGGCACGATCTGGTGACTGATGCCTGCCGCCGCCACCGCTTGCGGCATGCCATAAACAACGCAGCTGGCTTCATCCTGCGACCAGATGGTGCCACCTTTGTCACGCAGCAGACGCGCGCCCTCGCGACCGTCGGCGCCCATGCCAGTCAGAATCACCGCGACAACGGAACCACCCAACACTTGTGCTGCCGAGCCAAACAACACATCCACGCAGGGAGCGTATTGCAAGCGGGCATCGGTTTCGCGGACGCGCACACGCAGCTGATCACCTTGTCGGTCGAGCGTCATTTGCTTGCCGCCCGGTGCCAGATAGACATGACCGGGTTTCAGCACGTCGCCGTCCTGCGCTTCCTTGACGCGCACCTGACACAGGCCATCAAGACGCTGGGCGAACGCCGGCGTGAACGTCCCCGGCATGTGCTGGGCGATCACAATCGGCACGGAAAAATTGCTTGGCAGCGGCGTCAGCACCTGTTGCAGCGCAACCGGCCCGCCCGTGGACGATCCGATCGCAAGCAGGCGTGCGCTGCCACGTCGCAACGGCTGCCGGGCCGGTTCGGCGCGCGGTTCAGCAGCCGGTTTCGCTACCGGTGCCGGTGCTGCCGCTGGCCGGCGTAGCTCGCTGCTTGCTGGTCGTGCTGCTGTACTTGTCGGCGCCGGTGTTGATGTGGGCGCAGGTGTCGACGGTGAGCGCAGCAAGCCGCTGTTGCGGCGTTGCTGCTGGGTACCGATGGCTTTGACTTTTTCGCGCAGCAGATTGGCCGTGTTGGACTGGTTGCCCTGCACGTCCTCGTAGCTTTTCAACAGAAAATCGACGGCGCCGGCGGCCATTGCATCCAGCGTCATGCGCGCGCCTTCGTAGGTCAGCGACGACAGCATCAACACCGCGACCGACTGTTGCGCCGTGATTTGCTTGGTGGCGGTAATGCCGTCCATGACCGGCATCTCGACATCCATGGTGATGACATCAGGCTTCAGTTCAGCTGCTTTCTTGACCGCCTCGGCACCGTTGTTGGCGACGCCCACCACCTGAATGTTCGGATCCGATTTCAGGATCTCGACCACCCGCCGGCAGAAAAAATTGGAGTCGTCTACTACCAGGACGCGAACCGGCATCGTTGCAACCTTAAGCCGCGTTCCGGCGCGCGTATTGTTTCAGCAGCGCCGGCATATCCAGAATCAGGGCGATACCACCGTCCGAGGTGATGGTGGCGCCCGCCATGCCTGGCGTACCCTGCAGCGATTTGCCGAGCGGCTTGATCACCACTTCCTGTTGACCGATCAAGGCGTCGACGACAAAGCCGACCCGCTGCGATCCGATCTGGGCAATGACCACAAAACCTTCGCGCCGGCGATGGTTGCGCACCGCGCCACGCACCAGCCACTCTTCGAGATAGAACAACGGCAGCGCCTTGCCGCGAACCAGAATGGTCAGCTGGCCATCGACCACGTTGGTCTTGCTGAGATCGAGATGGAAAATTTCGTTGACGCTGGCCAGTGGCAACGCAAATACCTGTTTCTGCACGCTGACCATCAGCGTCGGCAGAATGGCCAGTGTCAGCGGCAGCTTGACTTGAATCAGGCTGCCCTTGCCCACTTCCGACAGCACCGAGACTGAACCGTTAAGCTGCGAGATGCGGGTTTTGACCACATCCATGCCGACACCGCGGCCGGAAATTTCCGACACTTCCGACTTGGTCGAGAAACCGGCCATGAAAATCAGATTGAAGGCTTCGATATCGCTCAGCCGGTCGGCCTGATCCTGATCCATCAAGCCCTTCTCGACCGCCTTGCGCCGCAGCACCGCCGGGTCCATGCCTTTGCCGTCGTCACGGATCTCGAGCAGGATATGGTCACCTTCCTGCGCCGCCGACAGCACAATCTTGCCGGTGCGCGGTTTGCCGGCCTGCTCACGATCATCCGGCATCTCGATTCCGTGATCGACCGCGTTGCGAACCAGGTGAACCAAAGGATCGGCCAGCGCCTCGACCATGTTCTTGTCGAGATCGGTTTCTTCGCCGATCAGTTCCAGATTGATCTCTTTCTTCAGACTGCGCGCCAGATCGCGCACCACGCGCGGGAACCGGCCAAACACCTTTTTGATCGGCTGCATGCGGGTTTGCATCACCGCGCCCTGCAGATCCGATGTCACCACATCAAGGTTCTGGACCGCCTTGGCCATGTCTTCGTTGCCAGCAGCATTGGCCAGGGTCAGCAAACGGTTGCGAACCAGCACCAGTTCGCCGACCAGATTCATGATGTCGTCGAGTCGTTTGGTATCGACCCGCACGGTGGTTTCGGCCTGCGCCAAGGCATCGCCGCCCGCCGCCGCGCCTGCGGCGGCCGCGGCAGCATTGGCAGCCGGCGCCGCGGCGGCAACTGCCGGTTTGGCTGGCGCCGGTGCCGGGCCCTTGCCTTTGCCATGCAATTGATCGAGCAAGGCGTCAAATTCGTGATCGGAAATCGTGTCGCCGGCGCCACCTTTGTCCGCTGCAGCCGGTGCTTTGCTGCCGGCTTTCTCGGCAGGCTTCGTCGTGCTTTTTTCCGACGTGCTGGTCGCTTTGGCCGCGGGCTTCTCGGCCTTGTCCGCTTTCGCGGCAGCCGCCGCTGCCGGTGCCGTCTTTTTCTGCGCGTTCAGATCGTCAAGCAGCTTCTCGAACTCATCATCGGTGATGGTGTCACCACCGCCGGCCGATGCGGGTACAGGCGCCGGTGCTTTGCCTTTACCGTGCAATTGATCCAGCAGCGCATCGAATTCCTGATCGGAAATATCATTGCCGCTTGCGCCAGC
>CAMLKQ010000238.1 GCA_946480585.1 uncultured Kangiella sp. | reverse complement strand
CTGGAGATTTTCACCTTCTTCGTGCTGTTTACCCCGATTTTCTGGCGTCGGTTCTGATCACGGGTTGAAGACGGTCATTTCAGAACACCCGTTCCGGAATTGCCGTTCCTTTGTCTGTTGCGGCGCAGCACAGGCAAGTGTATGATTTTTATACGTACGTAAAATTACGTAGAAAGCATGGGCCGGCCTGCAGCACTTGTAAAAATCTCCCGCCTGCTATTGGGTGCGCCGCGCAACCTGCAGGGGCCTGATACCCGCCGTCATCTGGCACTAACGGCATTTTTGGCCTGGGTCGGGCTTGGCGCTGATGGCCTGTCGTCGTCGGCGTATGGCCCGGAAGAGGCCTTTCTCGCCCTTGGCGCGCACGGTGAGCTGGGGCTCTATCTCGCTGTCGCCACCGCGCTGACCGTATTCATCATCGCGGTTTCCTATAACCAAGTCATCGAGCTGTTCCCGTCCGGCGGCGGCGGCTACAAGGTCGCCACCACGCTGATTGGTCCGCGTGCCGGTTTGCTGTCCGGGTCCGCCCTCATCATCGATTACGTGCTGACTATCGCGATCTCGGTCGCCGCCTGTGTCGATGCCTTGTTCAGTCTGCTCCCGATTGCTCTGCAGACGTACAAGCTGCCGGTTGAAATCGGTTTTGTGCTGCTGCTGCTGACACTCAACCTGCGCGGCATGAAAGAGTCGGTAAAAATCCTGCTGCCGTTGTTCATCGGCTTTCTGCTGAGTCACTTTTTGCTCATCGTTTACGGCATTGCCGCGCACGGTGAGCGGCTACCGACCCTGATCCCGGAAACCCTGCGCGAAACCGGCGAAATGACCGGCGAATTTGGCTCACTGTTTGTCATTGCGCTGCTGCTCAAAGCCTACTCGCTGGGTGGCGGCACCTATACCGGGCTTGAAGCAGTTTCCAATAACGTCAACACGCTGGCCGAGCCGCGCATTCGCACCGGCAAGCTGACCATGCTGTTTATGGCGCTCAGCCTCAGTTTCACGGCCGCGGGTATCATCGTGCTGTACCTGCTCTGGGATGCCCAGCATGTGCCGGGCATGACGTTGAACGCCGTGGTGTTTCAGTCGGTATTGCAGGATCTGGGGCTTGGTGACGGCAGCCTGGCTCTGGTTCTGCTGCTCGAAGCCGGTTTGTTGCTGGTGGCGGCCAACACCGGCTTTCTCGGTGGCCCGGCGGTGCTGTCGAACATGGCCGTCGATGGCTGGATGCCGCGGCAGTTCCGCCGCTTGTCGAGTCGGTTGGTGACCCAGAATGGCATCGTGCTGTTTGGTCTGGCGGCGCTGGTCATTCTGCTGGCCTCGCACGGCAAAGTGGCGCTGCTGGTCGTGCTCTATTCCATCAACGTGTTCATCACCTTTTCGCTGTCGCTGCTTGGCTTGTGCATTTTCTGGTGGCGCAATCGGCAGCAAGGCAAAGCCTATCGACGGCTGTTGCTGTCGGCGGTCGGTTTTCTGGTTACTGTCAGCATTCTGTTGGTGACGGTTGTCGAGAAATTTGCCGAGGGGGGCTGGGTCACTGTGCTGATTACCGGTCTGGTTTTCCTGCTTGGCTATGCCATCAAACAACATTACCAGACGGCGGAACGCGAACTGAGGGTCATCGATCGCCGACTGGCCGAGACCGTTCCGCCACTGCCGGCACCGTTACCGGCGCGGCTTGATCAAGATGCTCGCACCGCCATCGTTATGGTTGGTTCCAAAGGCCGCGGCACCGCCATGCATACGCTGCTGTGGATACACCGGATTTTTCCCAATGTGTTCAGCAATTTTGTCTTTGTGAGCGTTGGCGAAGTCGATGTCGAGCGGCTGGCGGCCGAAAATGGCATCGAACAGCTGCATGCCCGCATGGAAGAAAATCTCGGCCAGCTGGCCGCCTATTGCCAACATCGCGGCTGGCCGGCTCAGTACTGTTTTGCGTTCTCGGCCGATCGGGTGCGCGAGTTGACCGACATGGCCGAGCGTCTGCGCAACGAGTATCCGAACTGTGTTTTCTTTGCGTCGCAATTGATGTTCGATACCTGGTGGGCGCGGGTGCTGCATCACCAGAGTGCATTTGCGTTGCAGGACGAACTGCTCGAACGTGGCATGCAGATGGTGATCCTGCCGATCAAGCTCAGCACCATCCGCGCGGCCAGCGCCGATTTGCTGCAACAAAAAATGCGCGTCGAGCCGGCTTCCGTCGGCAGTTCAGCGATAACCAACGCCGATGCTCTACCGTCATACGGGCCGGCAGGTTAATGCCCATTCCATAAGGAAGCCACACCATGACAGAGCAAACCCTGCAACAAGTCACCCGTTACGCCCGTGGCGCTTTCATTGTCGGTATTCTGGTCATTCTGGTCCTGATCGGTCTGCTGTTCTGGCGCAAAGCCAACTCCGTTCCCGTTGGTGAGGTGGTGGTGGCGCCAATGTTGAGCGTGAGTGAAGCGCAACCCAAAGTCTGGTTTGCCTTACCCGTGCTGGCGCCGGACCCGCGTTGGCAACTGGAGGGCGTGCACCTGATCTCGAATGAATGGGCGGTGCTACGGTACGTGGCCAATCATGGCGTATTGGAAGTTGGCAAGGGCACCAAACGGCCGCTGCTGCAAACACGCCGACCTTACCCGCCAAAGGCGCGCAAGACGACCACGGTCAATGGTCAGTTGGCGATTTTTATTCAGGGTGGCTGGGATGACAACGGAAACTGGGATGCCAACATCGATAGCGCGCTGCTGGAGTGGTCCAGTGGCGGGTTTCATTATCGACTGCAGCACAGTGGTCTGGGGCTGGATTATCAGCAGATGATCGATTTTGGTCGAGATTTGATCAGTAAGCCGGGCGCGGACACGGCACCTGCAACGGCCGCATCGGCGGAAGTCGACACGGTAGCGCGTTGAGCGAGTGCGTTGCCGGCTCCCGAAGTGAGCGAGTAGGTAGCAGGGCAAGAAAAAGGGCGACATGGGTCGCCCTTTTTTCTGCACAAACCGTGTCGCGCCGTGTCATTACAACTGGGTTTTCACCTGCGCCAGGATGCCGTCGGCTTCCTTTTTCTTTTCAGGATAGGTTCTGGCTTTTTCGAGACTCTTTACTGCGTCCTTGAACTGCGAATTGCGGAACTGTGCATATCCAAGCACCAGCCAGATATGGCCCTCGTTCTTGCCGAGGCCACCTTTCTGCAGTGCCGCCTGATAGGCGGCTATCGCTTTGTCCCACTGCTTTAGTTCCGACAGTTTTTCACCCTGGAACAGGAACAGTTCGCCGGTGTTGGCGAGCTTGCCGCCTTCGCCATACGCGCGCGCCATCCGTTCGAGATTGTTTGCTTGCTTCCAGCCTTGGGCAATGCTCTTCCAGATCGCCTCATTGGCCTTCAATACGCCGCGCTCGATGCCACGCTCCAGCGTTTCGGCCGACTTTTCATATTCGGCATTGTTCCAATACATGGTCGCCAGGTTCTTGACGTCTTTGTCCTTGCTCAGCAGCCCCTGCTTTTCAATATCGGCCAGCAGGCCGAACGCGTCGTCGTTGCGCTGGGCAAGAAGATAAAGATTGGCCAAATGCAGCAACTGCTCCGTGTTGTCCGGCGCCCGTGCCACCACTTCTTTCTGCACCTGAATGGCATCTTCAAATCGATTGAGCTCGCCGTGCAGATCCGCCAGCAGTCGCAGCCATTCCAATTTGGGCTCCGGGTGCAATTTCAGCGCGATATAGGTCGGGCAAATTGCGTCCTGCGTACGGTCGAGCTGCATCAACGTCTGCGCCTTGATGAGATAGAATTCGGGCCTGGCGGGGCTGGCCAAGGCGAAATACCGATCCAGCGCGGCAAGCGCAGCGTCATGCTGGTCCGACTGCAAATAGAAACTGATCAGGTTCTGCCAGCCATTCAGCTGTTGCTCCTCGACCAGGACATTCAGCACCAACGCTTGTTCAAGGTGTCTGGCGCCACTGACGAAATCATCGGATTCCGCGTAAGCGTAGCCCAGCAGGTTTTGCACCATGGCGCGGTCAAACTCTTTGCGGGGCGGTTTTTCGTTCAACGGCTTCAGCAGTTCGATTGCAACGGCATACTCCTTGGCTTGAAACGCCTCTTGTGCCTTTTTGTAAACCTTGTAGGTTTTTTCTTCCAGCTGCGGTTCCTTGGCTTTCTTTTTCTGGCTACCGGATTCGCTCTCCGCTTGCGTAGGAACAGCACAATTCTGGGTCAACGGGGTTTCCAGGCCGGCCTGTACTGCCGTTGTAACAAGGCTCAGCAGCAGGGCGCTG
>CAMLKQ010000237.1 GCA_946480585.1 uncultured Kangiella sp. | reverse complement strand
CAGAATAGAACTACGCAGAACAGAACTACGCAAAACAGCACTGCGCATCACGGAGAGCCTTTTCACAGTGAGCCTCTTCACAGTGAGCCTCTCCTTGCTGAGACGCATTTGAGTGCAGGACAGCCATACACCTGTCCGAAGCATAGTTGCCATGGCGGGCTCGCGTGAGAGAAAGATTCAGTCCGCTTGATAATACGGCAGCGCGATGCGGCCAATAGCACTTTGGTGGGACGGACAAGACCGGCGCCGCCCGCTATGGTGGCAGCCATTCCCGAGTCGCACACGAACCAACACCATGGCATTGCGCGTTTTGATCACCGGCGCCGGCAGCGGCATTGGCGAAGGCATCGCCCGCGAGCTGGCTCAGGCCGGCCACACGGTCATCGCCACCGACGTGAATCTCGCTGCGGTGGCAACACTGGCGGCGGCTTTTCCGGCCGGCCGCGTGCTCGCCTATCCGCTCGATGTCACCAAGGACAGCGACATCCAGCAGCTGATGCACACCTGCCCGCCGGTCGATGTGCTGATCAACAACGCCGGCATCCAGCATGTTGCGCGGCTGGAACAGTTTCCGATGGCCAAGTGGGCGCAGCTCATCGACATCCTGCTGACTGGCGCCACGAGAATGACCCAGGCCGTGTTGCCGGGCATGCGCGAGCGCGGCTTTGGCCGCATCATCAACATCGGCTCAATTCATTCGCTGGTGGCGTCGCCGTTCAAATCGGCTTACGTTGCCGCCAAACACGGCCTGCTCGGCTTTTCAAAAGTGATTGCACTGGAAACGGCCGACACCGACATCACCATCAATACCGTTTGCCCGACCTACGTCAAAACCCCGCTGGTCGACAAACAGATTGCCGCCACCGCCGCCGAATACCAGATGAGCCCGGAACAGGTGGTCAGCGAGATCATGCTGAAACCGATGCCGAAGGGCGTGTTCATCAGCCTCGAAGAGCTGGCCGGCATCTGCGCCTTCCTGATGAGCCCGGTCGCCCGCAACATCACCGGCCAGACCATCACCGTTGATGGCGGCTGGACCGCGCGCTAAGTCCGGCCAAGACACAAGTTTCCTGAAACCAGCGGTCAAATTTTGACCGCTTGGATTGCCCTGCCCGTCCCCATCAAACCGCGCAGTCAGCACTGCTCCAACCAGTCATGTACAGCCGCGTGCAGGGAATGCAACAAAGTGTGTCGATCAAGGCAGCCCCCAGCCTGCTCCGGTAAACTCCCAGCGCTTTTTTCCGGCCGATGGCCGCACACGCTTCAGGGGACGTTTTGTGAACAAGAAACTGATCAAGGTTTCGGTTCTGGCGCTTGCCGTCAGTGCCGGTGCCGCCTTCGCCAGTGAAGGCATGTGGATGCCGAAACAGCTGCCGCAGATCGCTGACGATCTGAAAGCCACCGGCCTCGAACTCGACCCGGCCACGCTGACCCAGCTGACCGAATTCCCGATGGGCGCGATCATCAGCCTCGGTGGCTGCACCGCCTCGTTCGTCTCGCCGCAGGGTCTGGTTGTCACCAACCACCACTGCGCCTACGGCAGCATCCAGTACAACTCGACTGCCGAGAAAAACCTGATCAAGGATGGTTTCCTTGCCAAGTCACTGAACGAAGAACTGCCGGCCGCGCCGGGCAGCCGCGTTTACGTCACCGTTGACGTGCAGGAAGTCAGCGACAAGATCATCGACAGCAAAACCGCCAAGCTGAGCGGCAAGAAGCGCGTCGACGCCATGGAAACCAACGAGAAAGCCTTGGTCGCCGAATGCGAAAAAGACAGCGGCCATCGCTGCAATGTCTACAGCTTCTACGGCGGTCTGGAGTTCTATCTGATCAAGCAGATGGAAATTCGCGACGTGCGTCTGGTGCATGCACCGGCCGAAGGCATTGGCAAATTCGGTGGCGACACCGACAACTGGATGTGGCCGCGCCACACCGGTGATTACAGCTTCTACCGCGCTTACGTCGGCAAAGACGGCAAGCCGGCCGACTTCAGCGCCGACAACGTACCGTACGTGCCGAAGCACTACCTGCGTCTGGCCAGCGAAGGCGTCAAGGAAGGTGATTTCGTGATGGTCACCGGTTACCCGGGCCGCACCAACCGTCACCGCCTGCCGTCGGAAGTGGAATTCACTTTCGGCTGGAACTACCCGGCGTTTGTCAAAGCCTCGGGCGAAGTGCTCGACATCATTGCGGCGCAAACCAAAGATCGCAAAGACGCCGAGATCAAGTACGCCTCGACCGTCGCTGGCGTCAACAACTACTACAAAAACCGTCAGGGCATGCTCGACAGCTACAAGGGCAGCGACTTCCTGGCGCGCAAACAGCAGCAGATGAAAGATCTGAAGGCCTGGATCAATGCTGACAAGGCGCGCAAGAAGCAGTACGGCAATGACGTCGCCACCGCGGAGAAGCTGATTGCCGAGCGTGACGCGATCACCCAGCGTGAATTCCTGATGAGCTACGCCGCGCCGCGTTTCCTCGGCACCGCCCGCACCCTGTACAAGCTGGCCAATGAAAAAGCCAAGCCGGACATGGAGCGCAAATCGGGCTATCAGGAACGCGACTGGCCGCGCATCAAGCAAGGCCTCGATGCCATCGACAAGCGTTATGACGAGCAAGTCGACAAGGCCATCTCGGTGCACTTCCTGCAGCAGTATCTGGCCATGCCGGCCAAAGAACAGAACGCCGCCTTTGTCTCGGCACTGGGTCTGAAAGCGGGTATGGATGCTGCGGCCATCAAGGCGCAACTCGACAAGCTCTACGCCGGCAGCAAACTCGCTGACAAAGCCGAGCGTCTGGCCTGGCTGGAGCGTGATGTTGCTGCGTTCAAAGCCAGCGACGACAGCTTCATCAAAGCCGCAATGGCGCTGTATGCCGATGACGAAGCGCGCGAAAACCGCGACAAGGAACTCGGTGGCAAGATCCAGCAAGCCTATGCCAACTACATGAAGGCCTTGATCGCGTTCAAGAACAGCAAAGGCGAAGCCGTGTACCCGGATGCCAACAGCACGCTGCGCGTGACCTACGGCAAAGTCGCCGGCCGCACCGCCGGCAATGCTGACGGCACCGCCTGGACCGCATTCACGTCGCTGCGCGGCATCACCGCCAAGCACACGGGCGAAGGCGAGTTCGATGCCACCCAGAAGCAGGTTGATCTGATCAAAGCCAAGCAGTTCGACAAGTACTACGAACCGAGCCTGGATTCAGTACCGGTCAACTTCCTGGCCACGCTCGACATCACCGGCGGCAACTCCGGTTCGCCGGTGCTGAACAGCCGCGCCGAACTGGTTGGCCTCGCTTTCGACGGCACGCTCGACTCGGTGATCTCGGACTGGGATTTCAACACCGCCACCACCCGCACCATCGCCGTGGATCTGCGCTACATGCTGTGGGTCATGAAAGTGGTCGACAAGGCTGACAACCTGCTGAAAGAAATGGCAGTGCAGTAATCGTCAGCACGCGATGCGTGATTCGCGTTCTACAAAAGCAAACGGGGCCATTGGCCCCGTTTGCTTTTCCTCTCCCCCTGTCAAGGGGGAGCCGGAGGGGGTATGCTCTTCGCGTCGCATCCTGACGCAAATTTCGGCTTGAAAACGACGACAGGCTTGAGCAATCACCACGACGAGACCATCGCCCATGCAAACGCCCCGCCCCATCAAAATCTGGGACATCGGCATACGCCTGTTTCACTGGTCACTGGTGCTGCTGATCCCCATCATCTGGCTGCTGGTCGAAGAAAGTGAAGCGATTGGCGAATGGGCCAGCGCTCGTGGCTGGTATCTCGATCCGATTGTCTGGCACGCACGGCTCGGCTATGTCGTGCTCGGCCTGCTGGTGTTCCGGCTGCTCTGGGGCGTGCTCGGCAGTGACACCGCGCGGTTCAGCCAATTTGTCCGGTCGCCGAAATCCGTCATCCACTATCTGCGACAACTGCTGACACCGAGCAGCGTCGATGCGCCGAGCATTGGTCACAATCCGGCCGGTGGCTGGATGGTTGTGGTGCTGCTGGCATTAATGCTGGCACAAACGCTGTCTGGCCTGTTCAATTACGACGACATCAATTTCGAAGCGCCGTTCTATGCGCTGGTCAGTGACGATGTCAGCGAATGGCTGAATGACTGGCATGAGCTGAATTTTGATCTGCTGCTGGTTGCCATCGCCTTGCACATCACCGCCATCGTGTTCTATGCGCTGGTGAAGAAAGAGCGGCTGGTGCCGCCGATGATCACCGGCACCCGCACCGTGGCAACCGACGC
>CAMLKQ010000236.1 GCA_946480585.1 uncultured Kangiella sp. | reverse complement strand
ATCAACACCAGCACCAGCAGCAGGGCGCGCTCGGCCAAGGCGATAGCCTGGGTGTTTTCTTCCAGGGCATCGGCTGGCAACTCCGGCTCAATCGCCAACGCAGCCAGACCGGTGTCGACTAGCACCCGCTCGCTGCCGGCATCCGCCTGCCGCCAGAATGGATGCAAGGCGCTGTAGCCGCGAACAAAATCGCCGACCAGCGCGTAGGCAAGCGCGGTCAAACGCGCCGGCAGCCAATCGAGCACTTGCCGCACGCGCTGGATCTGGCGTTGATGCGGATGGCCGGGTTCGAGGCGAACCAGCTCCGCATACGCCGTGCACAGACGATAAAACAGGCAGGCCGCCGGCCCCAGCACGGCAAACCAGAACAGCAGCGCGATGAAGCGGGTGTTGATTTCCGTGAAGATGAAACGCGACACCTGCCGGCCCAGTTGCGGCAGCTCTTCGACGGCGTCGGCATCCATTTGCTCGCGCGCGTGTTCCCAGGCACTTTGCGGATCGTGCCGCTCCAGTGCCGAGAAATACGGCGCCAACAACGCCCGCAAATCTTTTGGACCAAGGCAATACCAGAGCACCGCAGTGCCGACCGCCAGATACAGCAGCTGCCCCAACCAGCCATCACTCAGCCAAAGCAGCAAGGCCAGCAGCAGCGGAAACAAACCGGTCAGAAATAGCAGGCCAAGCAAACCTTCGAACTGGGCAGGAAACTGCCGCTGCATGAAACTGCGGTAGTGGGCAAACCAGCGAAACGTCCGGTAGCTCGGCGGCAGGCGGAAATACCATTCCAGCACCAGCACCAGAACAATGGCCAGCAAGGTCATGAGGCGTCCCTGTAGAAAAAGTGTTGAAGCACGAATCGAATTATCGCACAGAACCGCGCACGCACCGGTCATCCAACGGTCAGCGCAGTGCCATCATCGCCCGGTAGCGCAGCCAGTCAAACGCCGGCCCAGGATCGGTTTTACGGCCGGGCGCGATGTGTTCGTGACCGACGATCCGATCGGCGCGCAGCTGCGGCCAGCGCGTCTGCAAGGCTTGCGTCAACTCTGCCAGCACATCGTACTGCGCAGCGGCGTAGGCCTGCTGGTCGGTGCCTTCCAGCTCAATCCCCAATGAAAAATCATTGCAGCGATCGCGGCCGGCGAAATGCGACTGGCCGGCATGCCAAGCCCGCTCCAGACAGCTGACAAACTGCAGCAGCTCACCGTCGCGGCGAATGAAAAAGTGGCTGGACACGCGCAGCCCCTGCAAACCGGCAAAATACGGATGCAAGCTGCAATCGAGTGTGCCGAGAAACAACTGCTCGACGTACGGGCCGCCAAATTCGCCGGGCGGCAAACTGATGCCATGAATGACCAACAAAGAAATGTCATCCGGCAACGGCCGGGCATCGCAATGCGGTGAAGGAAGGTGACGGGCCGGCTCAACCCAGCCATCGGGCCTGACGTACATGGCAGCGGCATACCGACAAGACAAGAGCCGCTACCTTACCGCAGCACCGCGCATGACAGAAGTCCATCAACCGGTCAGCTCGCCAAAACGACAAAGGCCGGAAAATCCGGCCTTTGTCGGCGCCATCTGGACCTAACTGGCTTACCGCATCAGACGTCGGCAGCGTCTTTCAATTTGCGCAGGTTTGAAATCACCGCTTCCAGCGCCCGGTCGAACAGCGCGGCATCGTCCAGCAATTTGACGCCGCCGCGACGCAGTGCAACCGCCAAGCCCGGCCGGGTGAACTCGGCCACTTTGACGCCAGAACGGTTGACGAAAATCAGCTTGCCGACGGTGGGAATGCGTGCCGCCAATTTGCAGCGCGAGCTGCGATCGCCTTCGCGCAATTCAATCCAGCAACCGACTTGCAGGCTGTCGACCTGATCGAGATAACCGTCGTCGTTCGGTTCCAACTCCGGCTCGCTGCTGAGCACGATTTCTTCATCTGCCACCGACGCCGCCGCGGCACGCGGCGCTGCCACCGGCTCGACGCTGATCGACGCCAGCAATGCCGCATCTTCGGCACTGGTGTCCGGCAAGGCATCGGCCAGCAGATCGGTTTCGGCCGAACTGACCTGCTCGGCATGAGCGGGCTCGACCATGTCGTCCAGACCGGTGTCTTCCGGCACGGACGGCAGCACCGGAGCTCGCATCAATTGGAAATGCAGCGCTTCCAGATCCTGCAGCAAGGCGCTGGACTCCAGCGCACCGTAGGAAATGGACTCGAAACCGGCACGCAGCTGACGTACCAGCCCCGGGATCATGGCCGGCAACTGGGCCCGCTCGGCCGGCGTCCGGATGGTCACCGACTTGACCAACACCTCGGCCACTTGGGCGGCATGACGGAAGGCATCGGAATCGGCACCGCCAGAGCGCAGGTGCTCAAGGAACAAGACCTTGCTCCAGACATCGTGCAGCAGCTTGTGCGCCACCGGCGGCAGCGAGCGGCCGGCGGTGACCGTGGCCAAGATATTGTCGACCACCTGCTTGGCCGATTCCGTCCGGGCTTTGCCCTCTTCGGCTTCCTTGGTGCGCTTTTCAATGATGGCGGCGCGCCGACGTTCTTCTTCGCAGTAGCCGCGAAACTCCTCCAGCAACTCGGTGAACAGCCGGGAGTCGTCTTCAAACTCGTTCAGCACGCGCTCGACAATCGATTCGATCCGGCCTTGCAGACCGTCCTTGCCGCGCCGATCCGGATCCCAGCCAATGCCGGCATAAGCCATCTCGTTCAACAGCAGGCGCGCGGCGTGATTACGGTTGCTGAAGAAGCTCTTGTCGACCAGCGCGACTTTCAGCATCGGAATTTGCAGACGGCCAAGCTGGACTTTGATGTCATCGGCCAGATTCGAGTCGCCGAGAATGAAATCGAACATCATGCTGACGATGTCGATCACGTCATCATTGACGGCGCCAACCGAGCTCGCATCGACCCGGCCACCAACCACGACCGGCAAGCGGGTGGCAAGCGCAGCCCGCAGATCGATCGGCTGGCCCGTCGGTACCAGCGACGGATCGTGTTGCAGCGTCGACAGCGCTTGCAGCAGCTGCGGCGTTTCCACCACCGGCATCACCGGGGTGCCGAAGCCGCCATCGAACAGCGCGCCGGCACCAACGGCAACGGCACCGGTTTTCTGCACGGCAAGCAGATCGCGCAGGGCGTGGAACACTTCGGCCTTGATATCGACGGCCGGCTCCACCGTTTCCGACAGGCCGTCATCGACTTTGCGCTTCGGCGCCGGCGTCGGAGCAGGTGTGCTCAGCTTGCGCGGCTTGCGTACGTGCAGGTCTGGCAACACGCCGTTGTCGGCAAAGAACAGATTCAAATCGTCGTAAACGCCGGTCAATTCACTCAGCACGCTGCGCTCAAACAGCTTGAACACCACCAGCTTGGTGCGCAGGTCCAGCCCCAGCGAGCGGGTCGAGGTCCGGAAGCACTCGCAAATACGGCGCGGAAACACCGGCAGGTCTTCGGTTTCGATCTGCAGATCGGGCACTACCGCTTCAAAGCGGCGGGCCAGATAACGCAGCGGCTCTTCGTTGCGCTGTTTGGCCCGGTTGACCATGGCGTCGATAGCCAGGTTCTCTTCCAGGTCGTCCTCGTTGACGAGGCTCAGCGCATCCAGCGAATAGGTGGTGGCGGTCGACGCCGAAACCGGCTGACCGACCAAGGCATAGAACGCGTTCTGCAGTTCCTGCCGGAAGATGTTCTCCATGCCTTTGCGCTTGATGCGCAGTTCCCGCATGGCATCGAAATAGAGGGTTTGGTCCTTGTTATTGCCTGCTTTATCGGCCAAATCGAACAAGGTGTCATCGGCCGTATCGAGCATGTGCCCGAACAGCTTGACCAGTGCGTCCTGCGCCTGTTCCCTGACCCGTTCAATCAGCTTTGGCAATTTCCTCGGCTCCTGGGCGCGGCGAGGCTCGCCGGTCGCGGTGAAATGCAGCACTTGAGGTTCGAAAGCCATGGTCATCAACTCCGGGGCGTGGGCGTAGACTTTTTCACGCATCGCCATTACAGACGATCAGGCGCCAGCCTGCCGTGATGCACTGCACAGTGCCCAGGAGACCCGTCCGCCAAATTGCATGAAAACCCTCGGCGCGCGGGCTGACGCTAAAGCTATAGACCGTGGACCACGATTTGCCCATCGGCGCCGGCAGCCCACCGACATTTGCTGTCATCGGCCGGGCCACCGATAATCGCCGACCTTGATGACCGCCCGACGACACCACCATGCATAACCGGCTTGATCCTGACTACCTTGCCCGCGAACGC
>CAMLKQ010000235.1 GCA_946480585.1 uncultured Kangiella sp. | reverse complement strand
TTTTCTTGCTCGTGCAAGAAAAGTAGGCAAAAGAACACGCCCCACGCGCCAGAATTGGGTTGGTTGCTTCGGAAACTCTGCACGTCGCTTCGGCATTATCGGCTTCGGGCACGTGCTGATGCGGCATCCTTGCCTTATCAGCACTGCGCTGGCTGTCCCTGCCAGCGCACCCGGCCGCTAACGCCGAATCGCCGACTGGCGCGAAAGGGGGCCCCGGGTTCTAGTTGAGTCAGTTGCTTCGGCAATGCAGCTTCGTCTGTCATTCCGGCTGAAGCCGGAATGCATTCTGTTTTCAACATCCAAATTCAATTTGGATTTCGGCTTTCGCCGGGAATGGCGGGGATTGCTTTCGCTTTTTGCCGCGTAGCGTGCCTTTGGCTTTCTGCCGTCTGACGAGCCGAGCAGCGTAATGGAGTTCGGGTTAATAGCCCGTAGCGCATGCGAAGGGGCGAGGCAGGAAGCCGAAGCCTTTTCAGACTGCACAAGGATGTGCTGTCTGAAAAGCCCCGAACGGAGTGGAGTAGCGCAGGGTACCGCGCGTTGTTCGCGCGGCGAGGAATACAGGCCATGTTCTTTGCCTACTTTCGTGCGCCACGAAAGTAGGTCGCCCGCCGGGGCGAGACCCGGCAAACCATTCGGCTGAACAGCTTCAGAAATAGACGAGAAGAGGGCGGCAGCAATGCCCCCACCCCGGCTTTCCCGCTGTCACGGGCGCGGGCACAAAGACATATCTCGACATAACTATATTATTGACTTCACACTAGTGCGAAGCCCACTCTAGCTCCGTGCCCACTAGCGGAGACCCCCATGGACACGGAAAACCCCCTCGTACGGAAATTCCAGAAAGAGCTCAGCGCCGGCTCGGTGGCCCTAGTGCTGCTGTCGGTCATCGCGAAGGCGGAAGAGCCGCTGTACGGCTACCAGATTGCCAAGCGGCTGGAGTCGGCCGACCCGGAACTGGCCGGCGGCAAGCAGGGCGCGTTCTACCCGGTGCTGCGTTCGCTCAGTGCGGCCGGGCTGCTCGACAACTTTGTCGAGCCTTCGGTGTCCGGGCCGCCGCGCAAGTACTACCGGATCACCTCTGAAGGAAAAGAGGTGCTGCAGGCCTGGCGTTCGACCTGGCAGCGCATGAAGAACTTTGTCGATAGCGCGTTGGAGGCCTGACATGACAACAACAGCCTTTCACTCCGTCTCGGACTATTTGATCGCGCTGCGCATGGCATTGCGGGATGCCGATCCGGCCCTGCAACAGGATGCGTTGTATGACGCGGAAGAATACCTGCGCGCGGCGTGCGCCGAGCAGGCGCCTCGGCCGGAAGCCGAGGTCTTGGCCGAGGTGATTCGTCATTTCGGTACGCCGGAAGAAGTGGCGGCAGGCTACCGGGAAACCGAGCTGACCGTGGCAAAAGCGTTGCGCGCACCGGCACCGAAAGCGCCGCAGTCGTTGTTCGGCAAAGTGTTCGGGGTTTATGTCGACCCGCGCACGTACGCCAGCTTGTTCTACATGTTTCTGGCGCTGTTCTCCGGCATTTTCTATTTCACTTGGGCAGTGACCGGTGCAGGCCTGTCGGCGGGCTTTGCCATCCTGATTTTCGGCGTGCCGTTCTTCCTGTTGTTCATCGGATCGGTGCGGCTGATTTCGTTGGTGGAAGGCCGCGTCATCGAGGTGCTGCTCGGCGAACGGATGCCGCGCCGGCCGGTGTATACGCCGCAGGGCAATACCACGACGCAGCGCATTGGCGAGCGCATTCTGGCGATGCTGAAAGATCCGCGTACTTGGTCAACGCTGTTGTACATGGTGGCGATGTTGCCGGTCGGCATTGCCTACTTCACCGCAGCAGTGATCGGGTTGGCACTGTCGTTTGCAATGATGCTGGCACCGTTCCATGGCCATTACTTCCATCTGGGGCATGACACCGTGATTCATGTGCCGTGGGTGCTGGAAGGTTTCAGCGAGTGGCCGATGTCGCTCTGGCTGGTGCCAATCGGTTTTCTGGCGCTGACCTTGCTGCTGCATGTGGCGCGGTTGGTCGGCCGTTTGCACGGCAAAGTGGCCAAGCACCTGCTGGTTCGCGCGGTCGGTTGAGGTTGGCCGAAACGGATAAAGGAACCGCGCTTCGGGCGCGGTTCCTTTTTGTCAACGCGACAGCGAACCGTGTGGCTCAGAACAGCGGTAGTTGTTCGGCCCGGCCCGGCACCTTGAACAAGTCGGTGCGCAGCTCGCAGCGACGGTTTTTGTTGAAGCCGAGTTTGCTGCACATCAGGCGGAATCGTTGCCGTAGCAATTCGGCGTATTCGCCGCTGCCGCGCATGCGCTCACCAAATTCCGCCACGTTGTCCTTACCGCCGCGCGCTTGCTGCACCAGACTCATCACGTGTTCGGCTTTCTGCGGGTAGTGCTCGGAGAGCCACTCACGGAACAGATCTTTCACCTCATACGGCAAGCGCAGGAACACGTAACCGGCGTAGTCGGCGCCAGCCGCGCGCGCCTCGCGCAGCACGGTTTCCATTTCACTGTCGTTGATGAACGGGATCACCGGCGCAAACAGCACGCCCACCGGGATACCGGCCTCGTGCAGTTCGCGCAGCGCCGCCAGCCGGGCCTGACCGGTGGGCGTACGGGGCTCCAGTATCCGCTTCAGATCGTGGCTCAAGGTGGTGACGCTCAAGGTGACTTCGGCGAGACCATCCTTGGCGAGATCCGCGAGCACATCCTTGTCACGGGTCACCAACATGCTTTTGGTGACAATCGATACCGGTTGCCGGTGCGCCGCCATGACTTCCAGCAAGCCACGGGTGATGCGCTTGTCTTTTTCGATCGGTTGATAAGGGTCGGTGGCTGTGCCCATCGCGATCACCTCGCAGCGATAGCCCGGTTTGGCCAGTTCCTGTTTGAGCAGCGCCGGCGCATCGTCCTTGCAGAAAATCTTGGTTTCGAAATCGAGCCCGCCGGACAGGCCGAGGTAGCTGTGGGTCGGCCGGGCAAAACAGTAAATGCAGCCGTGTTCGCAGCCGCGATACGGATTGATGCTCTGTGTGAACGGAATATCCGGCGAGTCGTTGCGGGTCAGAATCGAACGGGCCGGTTCGCTGAAGTATTGGGTGAGCAGCTTGACGGGTTCGTCGTCACGTTGCCAGCCGTCATCTTCCACCGTTTTGATGGTGGCTTCATAGCGGCCTTCCGGATTGGAAATGGCGCCGCGGCCTTTCTGTGGTTTTGGAGGGATGTCGTTCATGGTGCGATTGTAGCGCCATGTTGCAGCGCAACGGATGCGCTTGATGGCGGCGCCCGGAACGCACATCGACCAAGGTCTAATTTTCCGCTTGTTTGGGCGGGCGTACCGTCCTCATCGTCAGCTAAAGCCGGCTCGGCCGGTAGCGACCTCACCGGCGTTGCCGGCTGCACATTCACTCCGGGCAGCCCCCGGACTACGGAGGACAACATGGCGATCAGCGATTCGGCGGCTCTCGGTGGCAACACCGGCGCACCCGCCATTACCAAGGCCGAAGAGCGCAAAGTGATTTTTGCCTCGTCGCTCGGTACCGTTTTCGAGTGGTATGACTTTTATCTGTACGGGACGCTGGCCGTTTTCTTTGGTGCCTTGTTCTTCCCGCCCGGTAACGAAACGGCAGCGTTGCTGGCATCACTGGCGACCTTTGGCGCCGGCTTCGCGGTGCGCCCGTTTGGCGCCATTGTGTTCGGCCGCATTGGCGACCTGGTTGGTCGCAAATATACCTTCCTTGTCACCATCATCCTGATGGGCATTTCGACCGCCGGCGTCGGCTTCCTGCCGACGTACGAATCGATCGGCTGGGCGGCGCCGACCATTCTGGTGATCCTGCGACTGATTCAAGGTCTCGCACTCGGCGGCGAATACGGCGGTGCCGCGACCTATGTCGCTGAACATGCACCGGCCGGCCGTCGTGGCCATGCCACCAGCTGGATTCAAACCACGGCAACGCTGGGCTTTTTCCTGTCGCTGCTGGTGATTCTGACGTGTCGCCTGTCGATGGACGAAGCGAGCTTCAAACAGTGGGGCTGGCGTATCCCGTTCATCCTGTCGATCATCCTGCTCGGCATTTCGGTTTACATCCGTATGAAGCTGAACGAGTCGCCGCTGTTCAAGGAAATGAAAGCAGGTGGTCACGCGTCGAAGTCGCCGATTCGCGATAGCTTCTTCAAGATGCCGAATGCCAAGTATGTGTTCTTTGCCTTGTTTGGTGCGGTCGCCGGTCAAGGTGTGGTCTGGTACACCGGCCAGTTCTATGCGCTGT
>CAMLKQ010000234.1 GCA_946480585.1 uncultured Kangiella sp. | reverse complement strand
TTTGCCCGCAAGGACATCGCGGCGATCAAGGACAAACAGGATCTGGCGTTCCGCGAGTGGCTCAGCAAACAAAAGACGGCGGAAAGTCATCAGCAGGTGCTGACCGAACTCGATGAACTGATCGCCGCCGATCAACTCATCACCCGGCACGAATTTGCCTTCGCCAAAGCCACGCACAGCGATTTGCTGAAAGCCGCAATGACACTGTACCGGCTGGCACGGGAGAGCGAAAAGGCCAATGCCGATCGCGAGCCCGGCTTTCAGGAGCGCGATATCCCGTTCATCCGCGCCCGTCTCAGCCGGATGGAACAGTCGCTGGTGGCACAAGTCGATTTCACTCGCTGGCAAGCAGCGCTGAAGCGCTATTACGTGCAGCCGGTGGAAGATCGCATTCCCGGTTTTGATCTGGAAATGCCCAATGGCAGCGATCTGGATCAACGGCTGACCGCGCTCTATCGCGGCACCGAACTCGCCGATACCAACAAACGGCTGGCTTGGCTTGGTCAACCGCCGGCCGCGTTTGAACAAAGCAAGGACGGGGTGGTCCAGTTGGCGGTGGCGCTGTACCCGACTGCGATCGCGCTGGAAGCCCAGCGCAAGGAAGTGGACGGCGAATTCGATCGCATCATTCCGCGTTACATGCAAGCCGTCATTGCCTGGAAGAAATCGCAAGGCAAACCGGTGTACCCGGATGCCAACTCAACGCTGCGTGTAACCTACGGCACCGTTGGCAGCTACTCGCCTGCCGATGGCATTGTCAAAGGCCCGTTCACGACCGTTGACGGCATTCTCGCCAAACACCGCGGCGAAGACCCGTTCAATGCCCCGCTGGCCCTGCAGGACGCCATCAAGGCCGGACGCTATGGCGTCTACCGCGATCCGGTGCTGGACACGGTGCCGGTCAATTTCCTCAGCAGCGCCGACACCACCGGCGGCAATTCAGGCTCCGCGGTGATGAATACACATGGCGAGCTGATCGGCCTCAACTTCGATTCCACTTATGAATCCATCACCAAAGACTGGTATTTCGACCCGGCCATCACCCGCGCCATTCATGTCGATATCCGCTACATGCTCTGGGTGATGCAGGAAGTGGATCACGCCGACAACCTGCTGAAAGAAATGACTATCAAGTATCCGAAGCGGAAGAAATAGCGAGCGGCTTTCCGGCACAAATGAAAAAGGCGGACTTCAGTCCGCCTTTTCGTTGCACCATTCCGCCGCCACGGCACACCGTTCGCGCTGCGCTTGTCGAAGCCACTAGCCACCGCGTTCGCCATGAGCCTGTCGAAGAGCAAGGCACGAAAGACGAGGTCAAAGCACTCCAGTCAAAACGGATGACAGCCTCACTGCCCCTTGCGCGACTGGGCAATGTAAAAGCGCGCCCGCTTGGCCTTTTCCATGCAGCCGGTATACGCTTCAACCGTCTGCTGCGTTTTTGCCAGCGACAGCAAGCCCATGGCCTTGCCATAACTGACGGTGCCGGAAAAACCTTCTGCTTTCGCAATATCCAGCTCGCGCCAGGCCGCATCCAGTTGCGCGGCGCAGCCATCGCGGCCGACTTGCTTGCCGGCGCAGGCAGACAACAGGCCGAGCATGACAATCAGTCCCACTGTTCGTATCTTCATCTTCTTTCTCCCCCGTATGTCATCCACGAGTGTTACGTATCAGGATCGAATCCGGATGGTGCCAGCCTAGCTCCGGTGCCGCTGCCCTGCTGTTAACGCGCTCAAACAATACCAGTGCCCAGCGAGCCGTTCGCGCTCACTCATTGAGCCGCCGGACAAACCGCAACGCAGAACCGCTGTAGCCGGCTCGTTGGTAAAACGCATGGGCCCGCTCGCGTTTGACGCTGGAGGTCAGTTCCAGCTGCACGCAGCCATGCTCACGCGCCCACTGCTCCGCCGCGTGCAACAATTGCTTCCCGAGCTGCTGGCTACGCTGGTTCTCATTCACCACCAGTGATGACAGCCGGGCAATCGGTTGGCCCAGATGAAAATAGAACAGGCGGGTGACGGCTGCCAGGCCAACGACTTCTCCGCCAAGCTCGGCGACAAACACGGCTTGCTGCGGATCGACAAGCGCGCATTGCAGACTGTGTTCAGCGGTGCTGACATCTTGCGGATAACCCAGCTCGGCCAGCAGTGAGGCAACGGCCTCGGCATCGTCGAGCGTGGCCAAACGTATCGCCAGCACATCTGCCATGTTGCCTCCGACAAAAACAATGATTTCTGTAGGAGCGGCCTTGGCCGCGATTCAATTAACGGCAAAGACAATCGCGGCCAAGGCCGCTCCTACAGCGTTCTCTCGGCAAACGTTCTATTCAGAGGTTTTATCTGGCGCAGTCGCTTGCGCTTTCTGCGCTTGCCGCTGCGCCTTACGGTACGCCTTGTATTTGCCCAGCAGGCCATCGAAACCATCGAGCAGGGCTTGCGAAATCTCCGGCTTCTCGCCGAGCACTTCCAGGGTGTAGGCAATCGACTCGATTGTCGACAGGCATTCCTTGCGCGGCTCCTTGCGCAGATTGCCGTATTTGGACAGCGCACGCGGGTTCAGCACGGCACGCTTGCATTTGAGCAACCACGCGTTGCGCCACCACAGTGTCTTTGCCTGCGCCCAGGTCCCGTCAATCGCGATGATGCCTTTGATGTCGTCGGCTTCGATATCGGCCAGTTCATCCTTGCGATCGAACACATACAGATCCGATTCGTCCTCACGCCGGGCCAGCTCATGGAATTTGTATTTGCTGCCGAGGAACAACACGATCCATTCGCTTGGATTGGCATCAAAGCCAACAGCCTTCTTCAGGTTGGCTACCGACAGCGCGGTTTTCAGCGTCGATTTTTTCAGGATGAGATTGGCGAGCCGCGCGCTGCCCAGCTCCTTGTCCGGCTCTTGCGGGTGTTGCAGGATCAGCACATGGCGCTGGTTTTCCTGCGGATGCACGAGATCGCAAACACAGAGCGGGCGGATTTTGTAACAGACGGGACAGGTATCCATGCGGCGGGGATCAGGCAACGGGAACAGTCGCTATTCTAGCTGGTTCGCCCCGTATCGGGGTTCTCGTCCATGCGAAAGACGAGCTTTTCCGGCATTGCGGCAGGGCAACACGCTGCTTCCGCACAGGTTTTATGCTGACCGGCGAGTGACCCGCAGCAAGCGCCCTGCGCTGCTACTCCCCAACGGTCGCCCGATAGGCATGCCAGGTCGCCAGACCGACCCACGGCGCCGTGAAAATCAGGCCGATAAAACCGGTGACAAAACCAAAGCCGATCAGCAGCACGATCAGCAGCGCCCAGAACAACATCGTGGCAGGATTGCGTGCCAGCACCCGCAAACTGGTAAAACAGGCCGCGAAGGTTTCGGCGTCGCGGTCCATCATCATCGGCACCGACACCACCGAAATGGAGAACACGACGGTCGCAAAAATGCCACCGACCACCAGATAGGTAATGACGAAATCCAGATGTTCCAGCGAAATGATTTGCGCCAGAAAATCCTTCAGCTCCGGCAGACCAGACGAGAAGAACATGGCAAACGTGATTAAAGAAGCCCGGCCCCAGATCAGCAGAATCACTGTAGCAATCAACAGGTAGATACCGATACCCTGCACATTCGATTGCCAGGCCAGCATCGTGCGCAGCGCTGTGACCGGCTTGCCGGCTTCGGTTTGCTTGGCAACGTTATACAGCCCGGTCGCCAGAAACGGCCCAAGCAGGAAAAAGCCGAACAGCGCGGTGGTGAAATACTGCAGCGCATTGTTCAGCACATAATTGAGCAACCAGCCCATCACGGCGAACGCCACGCCGTACAACAGGCTGGCGACCGGATGCAGCCGCATGTCGTTCAGCCCCCTGTAAAGCCACAACACCGGCGCACTGAATGGCACATCCCGAATGGCCGGCAGTTTTGGACCAGCAAAGGGATCGCTGTTCGGTATTTCGGTTGATGACGGTGTTTCGGATGATGAAGGCGTTGCCGGCGCTGACGACGTTTCCGGTGATGAGGCGCCTTCAGCCGGCGGCGGGGTTTGCGATGCGGTCATTTGGTTAACGACTCTTGTCATGGGCAGTGGTTGCCATGCGAATAACCCTCTTTTTAACCTGCCTTCAGCGCGCTGTAAAGACGCAGTGCCAGGGCGTGCGTACCGACGCAAAATCACATTTCTGCTGCATCAATTCGACTCGCAGCTTGTCGGTGCCGGGCGTTGACTGCGCTGGACCGCGCCATCGACGCTGCACTACGCTTGGTCGCAGGTGAGTCACGCAAGACGGCGCATCGCGGTGCCG
>CAMLKQ010000233.1 GCA_946480585.1 uncultured Kangiella sp. | reverse complement strand
TTGCTGAAACCGGCGCTGCAACAGGTGTGCAGCGCGAGTCAGCGCAAGCGGGTGTCGGTACTCGGCATTTGTCAGGGCGGCACGCTGGCGCTGAGTCTTGCCCGCGATCAGGCAATGCAGGACGACAGCGTCATCGCGTCGCTGTCACTGGCAGTAACACCGATTGATTTTCACTCCGCCGATGACCGCCTGTCGGCATGGGCGCAGGGTGTGCCTGCTGCTGGTCTCGCCAGTCTGCAGACGCATTCGCCGGCGGCGATCAATCTCGCGTTTCTCAATTTGAAACCGTACAGCCTGCGTACCGGCAAGTATCTGTCGTTGCTGTTGCAAGAGACGTCACCAGGCGCACTGGCGAATTTTCTGCGTCTGGAACATTGGCTGCTCAGCGGGCCGCTGCTCAGTGGCGCCGGTCTGGCGGAGTACTTGCAGCGGTTTTATCAGCGCAATGAATGGTGTCGCACCGGGCCCTGTGCGATGGCACCGCTGCAATTGCTGATTGCCGAGCACGATCACATCGTGCCGCCGGCCGCATCGCTGGCCTTGTCGACAGTAACCGCCCAGCCGGTGCAAATCGAACGCTTGCCGGCCGGTCATATCGGCGTGTTGGTCGGCCGTCAGCGCGAACGATTGGCGGCGCAGGTGGCCGCATTTGTTCGCACGGTGAATGGCGAGTCACCGCATAACGGTAACGAATGAAAAGGGTGTGATGTGACCGAGGCGAGCCTTGTTCCTGCTCAGGCGCGCACGGTGCCGCACGACCAGCAGGCATCGAAAGTGGCTTCGCTCTCTTCACCGCAGCGCTGACAGCGCCAGTTCGGTTCGATGCTGTGTGGCTGCGCGCGCCATTCTTCCAGCAACAGTTCTGCCCGGGCGGTGTCGCTGGCCTGCAACACCCAGACACTCGGCAGCGTATCGAAACCCATCGGCAGTTCGCCGCGCATCGAAAACAGCATGTCGCCTTGCACCTGCACGCTGATGCCGTGCGCTTCGAGAAAGCCGCGCAGCAGATGGGCTTCGAACGGATTGTCGGCGGTGTAGAGTTTGTGCATGGCGAGGGTTGCGGGCACCGGTAGGTCCCGCAACCATAGCACAATGGTTCAGACGCTCACGACTGACAGCTTGGCTTCACTGCCAGATGTGAAAACGAGTTGCGTCGGTTTGTCGGCCGCGCCTCAGCACAGCGGATCAGAAACTCACGACTGGCGTTTTCGCGTCGACGCCCGGGGCGAGGGCGAGCGGCGCCGGCTCACCGGCCGGGCCGAGGCTCTTGATGAAGCGATACAGCGCGCGCTTGTCGCGCTCGTCCATGTCACGCAGGTTGAACCACGGCATCGGCGGCAACATCGGCGACGCGGCGCGGGCAATCCAGGCGTCTTCGTCGTGTTGTTGCACCGACAGGCGCAGGTTGGCGGCGTAGCTGACGCCCCACGGGCCTTTCCAGCCCAGCGACGAACCGGTCAGCCATTGCGCTTCCGGAACCTTGCCACCGGTTTGCGGATAGTTCGGTGTGTGGCAGTCGTTGCAGCCGGTGATGGTGACAAGGTAACGACCGCGCGCGATGTCGGCGTTGTTGTCGGCATGGGCCGTGACCGGCAACAACAAGCTGCCCGTCAACAGCACCGCGACGGGCATGATGGTGGGCGACAAAAGTTTGCTGAATACGAAGGGCATCATGATTCCTTTCCTTTGGCGAGCAAACTGGGACCGATCCCGGCCGGGCTCCATGCCTGGCGTTGAGCGGCACCTGCGTGCCGGCTCGGGGGCGGCGCGCAGCTCCAGTGGCGCGCAGGTTAGCGAGTGGCGACCCCGGCCATTGCTAAGATTTCCGTAAAATCACGCTTTGTTACCGCCTGCAATGGCCGAGCAGAGGCGTTACCATACGCGCCCTGTTTGCCGGCCGGTGCCGGCTCCGGAGTGGATGTCCCGTGACTGCCCCGCTTTCCCGCCGTTTCAGCGTCGCGCCGATGATGGATTGGACCGATCGGCACTGCCGCTATTTTCTGCGGCTGATCAGCAAGCACGCGCTGCTGTATACCGAGATGGTCACCTGCGGCGCGATTTTGCACGGCAGTCGCGATGCCCAGCTGAAGTTCGACAAGTTCGAGCATCCGGTCGCGTTGCAGCTTGGCGGTTCCGATCCGAAGCAGCTGGCGCAGTGCGCGCGCATCGCTGTCGATTACGGTTACGACGAAATCAATCTGAATGTCGGTTGTCCCTCCGATCGGGTACAGGAAGGCAAATTCGGCGCCTGTCTGATGGCGGAGCCGCAACTGGTCGCCGACTGCGTCGCGGCGATGAACAGCGCCGTCCGCGTGCCAGTCACGGTCAAGCACCGCATCGGAATTGACGACAAAGACTCGTGGGAAGAGCTGTTGCGCTTTGTCGAAACCGTCGCCGCCGCCGGTTGCACCAGTTTCACCGTGCATGCGCGCAAAGCCTGGCTGAGCGGCCTCAGCCCGAAAGAAAACCGCGAGATTCCGCCGCTGCAATACGAGACGGTGTACCGGCTCAAGCAAACGTTTCCGCAGCTTGAAATCATCATCAACGGCGGCATCACCCAGTGGTCGGCCATCGATCAGCATTTGCAACATGTCGATGGTGTGATGATCGGCCGCGAGGCGTATCACAATCCGTGGTTTCTGGCCGAGGTCGACGGTCATCTGTTTGGCGATCACGACACCGCCACCACGCGCGCAGACGTACTGCGCCAATTTGCTGAATACGCGCGTTACCAACTCGCGCATGGCAGCGGTTTGCAGCACCTGAGTCGCCATATTCTCGGTCTGTACCACGGCCAGAAAGGCGGTCGCTTGTTCCGGCGCGTGCTGTCCGAGCAGGCGCACAAACGCGGTGCCGGTGTCGACGTGTTGTTCGCCGCGTTGGCCGCGGTGGAAAACGCGCAGGCCGAACCGGCACCGACCGAATCAACACAGGCCTAACTAGCGCAGGCTCCGCCTGCACAGACTGAACCCGCACAGCCGTGACCGGTACACCGTTGCGCCCGGCTTGATGCCAACACGTCAGACGCGGCCAGCTCGCCTGCCTGCACCAGTCGCTTTCCGGTCGTCCAATGTCTTGCCGCATGGCGCTACCGGTTGGTGAATTTCGCCAATCGGTAGCGCTGCTGCCGATCCCGCCTTCGACAGTGCCTTCCTACACTTCAATGCAATCAACACCTTAGCGCGTTTTTGCCGCTGGCATGGCGGTTGCGATAACCGGGTTATGTCGGCGCCGTGTGGTGATTCTCGCCAGTGCGCCGGGTCGGACGTGGCACGGGAGCAGACTCATGGCGTTGGAATGGCTCAAGCAGGAAATGCGGTCGCTGTTTCCGCAGGCGGCGGGTCCGTTGCTGGCCATGCGCCGCGAGTTGAATCAGGTGCAGGCGCTGCACCGGCGTGAGAAAGCACGCGAGCGCTTGCTGGACGCCGAACTGGAAAACGCCCGGCTGGCGCTCACGCGCTGGCAGGCGCGGCGTGATCAGGCGGCGGCGCTGGATCGTGCCGAACTGGCGGAACGCGCGCAGCGTGAAGTGCAGCAGCACGCCAGCGAAGTGGAAGCGATCCAGCTGGTGCTGACCCGCCAGCGCGAGCTGACCCAGACGCTGACCGACAAACTGACCGCGATGGAAAACCGTTTTCTCGCCGCCAGCGAGCGCGCCGCCCAGCCGCGCCGGCCCTTGCTGGACATTGCCGAATCGCTGGCCGAGTTGAACCAGCGCGAGCAACGCTTTTTGCACCACGAGCAGCAGTTATTGCGGCAATGGCCGCCGGTGTCGCCGGTCGCGCCTGAACCGCTGTTTGATGATCTGCCGCCGAACCGCCGTACCGACTTGGTGCCGGTCTCGGCGGTGCCAACAGCGTCGGCTGATGCCACTGCGAACGCGAGTGCCGATTCGGCAACCGCCGCCGATGCAGATTTTGTTACCACTGCGGCATCGACAGACAAACCGGAGCGCGCACCATGATCACAAACCAGCTCTGGCTGCTGATGTTCGGGCCGGTGATGGTGTACAGCGCCTGTGCGGCGCTGGTGTCCGGTTGGGATGCGTACTGGCGCAAACACGGTTTCTGAGGTTTGCGGCAAGGTCTGGCGTACTGAACGACGCCGGCCATGAAATTGATGACTGGGCGATGATGAAGGAGTCTGCAATGAGTGAATGTCCCTACTGTGGTCGCCGCAATGTCGAGAGCACATTCCGGCGTGAGGGCCGTGGCCCGTTCCGCGCCAGTCACGGCGGCAAGGTGTTCGGCGTTTGCGCCGGCATTGCCGATCATTTCGGTTGGTCGCGGTTCGCGGTGCGC
>CAMLKQ010000232.1 GCA_946480585.1 uncultured Kangiella sp. | reverse complement strand
ATGCAACAGCAGCAACGCTTGCCGAAGCGTCACGTCAGTGGCGTATTCCTGCTCGACAAGATCACCGGTGTCAGCTCGAACGCGGCGCTGCAGCGGATCAAGCGTCTGTATCAGGCCGACAAAGCCGGCCACACCGGCAGCCTCGATCCGCTCGCGTCCGGTCTGCTGCCGATCTGTCTTGGCGAAGCGACCAAGTTTTCCCAATTCCTGCTCGATGCCGACAAGCGCTACACCGTCACCGGCAAGCTCGGCGAACGTACCGATACCTTCGATGCCGAAGGCAAGGTCATTGCCCGTGCGCCGGTTGCGGTGACCGAGCCACAGCTGCGCGAGCTCATCAAGACTTTTCTCGGCAAGCAGCAGCAATTGCCACCGATGTACTCGGCGCTGAAGAAAGACGGCAAGCCGCTGTACGAGCTGGCGCGTCAGGGCATCGAAGTCGAGCGCGAATGGCGTGAGATCGAGATTTTCAGTTGCCAGTTGCTGGCATTTGACGGCGCGACGTTCACGCTCGACGTGCATTGCAGCAAGGGCACCTATATCCGCACGCTGGTTGATGACATCGGCGCGGCGCTCGGTTGCTACGCCCATGTCACCGTGCTGCGTCGCACCGCCGCCGGTCCGTTCCGCGCTGACCAGATGCTGAATTCCGATGCCACGGCAGAACTGAAAGACGCGCAGGGGCTGGCGGCGCTCGACGCGTTGCTGTTGCCGGTCGATTGTCTGGTGCAATCGCTGCCAAAAGTGGTGCTGCCGCTGGCGCTGGCGCATTTTCTCAATCACGGTCAGGCCGTGTTGCTGAAGAGCGCGCCGCGTGACGGCCAGATGGCGCTCTATGACGAGCAGGGCCGCTTTCTCGGCGTTGGTGAAATCAACGCCGATGGTTATGTGGCGCCGAAGCGTTTATTGCGCAATGAGTAAGCGATGGCATTGATCAAAAAGGCCCGCATCGCGGGCCTTTTTGTTGTCGGGAAGATCAACCATTCAAATTCCCAGACTGTCACGTAATTGGTAATACCACGCACCCAGTGCCGTCGCCGGCACGCGGAACAAGCGGCCGCCGGGGAACGGCAGGTGCGGCAGTTTGGCGAAAGCATCGAAGCGTTCGGCCTGGCCGCGGATCGCTTCGCTGAGCAGACGTCCGGCGAGATGAGTCATGGTGATGCCGTGACCGCTGCAGCCTTGCGCGTAGTAGATGTTGCTATTCAGGCGACCGAACTGCGGCAAGCGCGACAAGGTCAGCAGGAAATTGCCGGTCCAGCCGTAATCGATTTTGACGTTTTTCAGTTGCGGGAACGTTTTCAGCATTTTCGGTCGGATGATCCGTTCGACATGGGCCGGATCGCGGGCGCCGTAAATGACGCCACCGCCGTAAATCAGGCGCTTGTCGGCCGAGAGCCGGTAATAGTCGAGCAGGAAGTTGGTGTCTTCAACGCAGTAATCGCTCGGGATCAGTTCGTCGGCGAGCGCGCCAAGCGGTTCGGTGGCGATGACTTGAGTGCCGCAGGGCATCGACTTGGCAGCGAGTTCCGGCACCAAGGTCCCGAGGTAGGCGTTGCCGGCGACGATGACAAAGCGCGCCGTGACCTGACCTTGCTCGGTGTGCACCACCGGTGCGGCGCCTATGCTCGAGCCCCGATCGATGCGGGTGACCTTGCTGCCTTCATAAATGACGCCGCCGCGTGACTCCACTGCCGCCGCTTCACCGAGTGCCAGATTGAGCGGATGGAAGTGGCCGCCGGTTGGGTCGACCAGCACCGCGCTGTAGCGTTCGGAATTGACGATGGCCTTGGCGGCGGCGCCTTCAACATATTGCAGACCCGGATGGCCCCAGCGCTGCCACAGCTCGCGATGGTGATGCAGGCCTTCGGCTTTCTTCGGGCTGATCGCCGCGTAGACGCCACCGTTCTTCAGATCGCATGCAATGCCGTAATCGCGCACGCGGCTGCGCAGGATGTCGGCGCCTTCGAAAATCATGCTGCCGAGCGCACGGGCGGTATCGAGCCCGTATTTGGCTTCGATGACATCGACGTCGCGCGAATAGGAATGAACGATCTGACCGCCGTTGCGACCGGAGGCACCCCAACCGACCCGGTTCGCTTCCAGCACCACCACCTTGAAGCCGGCTTCGGCCAGATGCAGCGCCGCCGACAGACCGGTGTAGCCGGCGCCGATGATGCAAACGTCAGTTTTTACTGCGCCTTGCAGCGGTGGCCGTGCCGGCGCCGGGTTGGCAGAGGCCGCGTAGTAGGACGGGGCATGGGGAGTCGGGCTGTACGGCATGATGGTGTCCGGAATCGTTAAGCGTTGCGTCTAATATATTGAACGCTCCGGATACTACCCCAGCGGCACCGGGCTGGGTAGCCCCGACGGGAGCAGGTCGGCCCAGCCAGTGCCTGGCCTGCCTGCGCTGCGCCGATTCATGGCGTCAGAGCCAACAAAAAGGCCGCCTTGCGGCGGCCTTTTTGGGGGATTGAGGGCGAAGCGGGCGCTTACTGACGCTCGCGCGCAATCGCCCGCCAGCCAATGTCCTGCCGGCAGAACATGCCTTTCCAGCTGACCCGGTTGGCCAGCAGATAGGCGCGCTGCTGCGCTTCGGCCACGCTGTCGCCAAGCGCGGTGGCGCACAGCACCCGACCGCCATTGGTGACGATGGCGCCATCCTTTTCGGCGGTGCCGGCGTGGAACAGCTTGGCATCGGCGACGGTAGCGTCGAGGCCGTCGATGACATCGCCTTTGCGCGGGTCATCCGGGTAACCGGCCGCCGCCAGCACGACGCCGACCGCCGCGCGGTGATCCCATTCGGCGTGGACGCTGTCGAGCTTGCCGTCGGCGCCGGCTTCGCACAGTGTCACCAGATCGGACTTCAAGCGCATCATGATCGGCTGGGTTTCCGGGTCACCGAAGCGGCAATTGAACTCGATGACTTTCGGCTCGCCCTGCTCGTTGATCATCAAACCGGCATAGAGGAAGCCGACATACGGATGACCGTCGGCGATCATGCCGCGCACGGTCGGCTGAATGATTTCTTTCATCACCCGGTCGTGCACTTCCGGCGTCACCACCGGTGCCGGCGAGTACGCGCCCATGCCGCCGGTATTCGGGCCGCGGTCGCCATCGTCACGGCGCTTGTGATCCTGCGAGGTCGCCATCGGGATGACGTTGTTGCCATCGACCATGACGATGAAGCTCGCCTCTTCGCCGGCGAGGAATTCCTCAATGACCACGCGCGAACCGGCGCTGCCGAATTTGTTGCCGGACAGCATGTCGTCAATCGCGGCAAAGGCTTCGTCTTTGTTCATCGCGACGATCACGCCCTTGCCGGCCGCCAGGCCGTCGGCCTTGATGACAATCGGCGCGCCCATCTGCTCGACATAGGCTTTTGCCGCCGGGATCTCGGTGAAGGTCTGGTACTGCGCGGTAGGAATCTTGTGTCGCCACAAAAATTCCTTCGCAAACGCTTTCGAGCTTTCCAGCTGCGCCGCGTGCTTGTGCGGGCCAAAGATTTTCACGCCGGCCTTGCGGAAAGCATCGACCACGCCCGCGGCGAGCGGCGCTTCCGGACCGACAATGGTCAGGTCGATTTTTTCGCTCTGGGCAAACGCCAGCAATTTCTCGACATCGGTGGCGCCAATGGCGACGTTCTGGATTTTTGGCTCGCGCGCCGTACCCGGATTGCCCGGCGCAACAAACACCTGCGACACCCGGCCGCTCTGTGCCACTTTCCACGACAGCGCGTGCTCGCGGCCGCCGTTGCCGATCACCAGAATTTTCATTGTTGTTGTCCCGTTCTTCGAATCCAGCAGATTTCCAATGGGTGAGGATGATCTTTGTGGGAGCGGCTTTAGCCGCGATTGCCTTTCATCTCACAGAAAGCATCGCGGCTAAAGCCACTCCCACAGGCATTTACCAAATCAATGCCGGAAATGCCGCATGCCGGTGAACACCATTGCCATGCCGTGCTCGTCGGCGGCGGCAATGACTTCGGCATCGCGCATCGAACCGCCCGGCTGGATCACGCAGGCGATACCGTTCTTGGCGGCGTTGTCGATGCCGTCGCGGAACGGGAAGAAGGCATCCGAAGCCATGACCGCGCCTTTGACTTCCAGACCGGCGTGCTCGGCCTTGATCGCCGCGATACGGGCCGAATTGACCCGCGACATCTGGCCGGCGCCAACGCCGATGGTCTGGCGGTTCTTGGCGTAGACAATGGCGTTCGATTTGACGAACTTGGCCACTTTCCAGGCGAAGATCAGATCGTGCATTTCGGCTTCGGTCGGCACCCGCTTGGTCACGACTTTCA
>CAMLKQ010000231.1 GCA_946480585.1 uncultured Kangiella sp. | reverse complement strand
ATCTGAACCAGTTTCCAGCGTTGAAACGTTGGCATGATGAGCTGGCAGCGCGGCCGGCGTTTCAGAAAGGTCGCGCTGTGTTGAATCCGGCCTGAGTTCATGACGAAGCCGATTCTGGTTTTGCTGCCAGGGTTGGACGGCAGTGGTGAGTTGTTTGCGCCGCTGGTGGCGAAACTGGCTGAAACGGTTGATACACGAATTGTGCGTCTGCCGCTTGATGGCGAGCAGACACAGCGTGCACTGGCTCAGCGGTTGTTGCCGTTGCTTCCGAGCGAACCGTTTGCCTTGCTGGCGGAATCATTTTCTGGCGCCGTGGCGCTTGAGCTCGCTCGGCTCAAACCTGCTGGCTTGCGGCAGCTGATACTGGTCGCTACTTTTTTGCGTCCGCCACGGCCACTCTTCTTGAAATTTGCGTTGCCACTGGTCGGTATTGCATGGCGCTGGCATCGACAGTTGGCGTCGCTATGGTGGCCATTCTGCGGCTATGTCCGCGATTCCGAGACCAGAGCGCGCGTGATGGCCGCACTTCGATATCTGACGTTGCCGGTGCTTCGTGCGCGCCTGCATGCCATTCAGACGTTGAATACGCCGACAGACCCGCTCACGATTCCGGTTCATGTTATTCACGCCGGCAACGACAGATTGTTGCCGGTGCGTTTGCGTAAGTGTTTCAATAGCTTGGGCGACGGTCTCATCGTGCCAGGTCCGCATTTTTTGCTCCAATCGGAACCAGGCGTGATGGCAGAACTATTGCGGGAGCGTTTGACGCTCATTTCTCCCGAAACCGGCTGATCCGATCCAGCCAGTTGACCAGCTTGCGGGCGGCGATCAGCAGCACGGTCACGACGATCAACGTCTCCGGCCACGAGCCGCCGTAGGTCAGATGGCGTTCACTGGCATCGCAGGTTTCGCAGGCCAGGACGGTTGCGCTGCTCATCAGCATCAGGCGGTTCATTGTCGTTCCTTCGGACGCCGGCACCTACCGGCCGGCGCAGCATTCCGCAGCAAGCTGTCTGCCGCAACTTTTCCGGCCAAAGCGGTGCATAATGGCGCTACACGTATTATGGAGTGATACCTGTGGCTCAAACCGACCTGTTGCTGGAAACCCTGAAACGCCAGCTCAAAAGCGCCGGCGTGACGTATGCGCAGGTCGCCGAAGCCTTGCAGTTGTCTGAGGCCAGCATCAAGCGGCTGATGACTTCAGCGGATTTGAGTCTCGACCGGTTGCAGGCCATCTGTGCGCTCGCCGGTATCGATCTGTTTGATCTGGTGCAGCTGACCGAACGCGAACGGCGCTCGCTGATCCAGCTCGATGAAGCACTGGAAGCGGAACTGGTGGCCGACGAGAAATTGCTGTTGGTGACCTATCTGGTGCTCAACGACTGGTCGATGCCGCAGATCCTGCGCGATTACCAATTTTCCGAGCCGGAGCTGATCCGCCTGTTGATCAGGCTTGATCGCATGCGCCTGATCGATTTATTGCCCGGTAATCGCATCCGGCTGCGCACGGCGCGCGATTTCGCCTGGATCAAAGGCGGACCGATTCAGCGCTTCTTTGATGAGCATGTGCGCGCCAGCTTTTTTGCTGGCGATTTTGGCGCTGACGGTTACCAGCGCTTTCTCCCAAGCATGGTGACGCGGGCGACCGCAGAAAAAATGCGCGAACGCTTGCTGAAAACCGCGCAGGACATCGGCGAGCTTGCTCGGCAGGACGCCGCGCAACCGGCCGAACAGCGCGAAGGCTGTTCGGTGTTGCTGGCGTTTCGCTTGTGGGGTTATCCGGGCTTTGCTCGCTGGCGGCGAAACTGAGCGACAGCAGGCAGTTTTGTCGATTGCTTAGCCACGCTATTTGGCGTGCGAGACCGTTTGTCCGCGCAGCGGCTCACCGCGAGCTACCGGTTTGCCATCGGCAAGATAATGATTGAACAGGGCCGGCAAACCGTCGCCCCGACCGAAGGTCGCGGCATTCTGCAAATGGAAATGCAGATGCGGTTCGCTGGTATTGCCGCTGTTGCCGCAGCGGCCGAGTTCCTGACCGGCTTGCACTGGCTCACCGACTTTCACTTTGACGCTGCCTTGGCGCAGATGCGCCAGCAGGGCGTATTCGTTGTTGCCGAGATCGAGCACGACGTGATTGCCGGCGGCATTGCTGGCGTCCATTTCGCCGGGCGTATTGTCGATGAGTCCGTCTTTGGCGACAACGACAGTGCCGGTGGCCGGCGCCAGAATTTTTTGATCCCAGCAGAAATAGTTTTCTTTTACCGCTGGGTCGCCGTGGTGGCTCTTGCCATCCCGGACGACAACAAAGTCATAGGCGAAGCGCTGATCGCGGGCGATGACATGGTAGTTCTGCTCCGGTGTCCGGCCGCCCCAAAACGTATACCAATCGCCGTCAAACGGCAGCCGAAGCGCGGCTTTGGTTTGGTAATCCAGATAGGCGGTTGGCGCGACGTTGGTTTGCTTGACCGGTTGGATCATGAAACCGGCAATCTTGTCACCGCGATCAAACACGCAGCGCAAGGAAAACGCGCTAGGGGCGATGGCAAAGCGCGAATCCCGGATATAAACCTGAAAGCCTTGCTGACTCATTACGTGTTCGTGCAGCACGGTGGTTTCAGCGCCGAAATCTGTCGTCACTTTTTGCTGAAAGCCAACCAGCCCGGCTTGATCGCCGAAGGCTTTTCGCATGTCCGGTGTCATCCTTTGCCAGAGCACATCAAGCCGACCTTGATAGAAATCATCGGCGCATTGCCGGCCCAGTGTCATGCCGCGTTCATCGTTTGCAAGGCCGATGGCACTGCACAACAGGCTGCCGGTCAGCAGCAGCGCGGACAGAAAAGAACGCATGATCAACTCTCCTTGTGTGGACAAAAATGCCTGATGCCGATTTGGGCTTGGCCCATTGTTTTTTGTAGAAAGGTGGGCAACAGTTCGCCGTTCGGCAGGCAAAGCTGCCGAGGGCAATCTCTTCGGTGATGTAAACGCCAGGTGCGCGTAGCGCACCGCCTTTGTCGTCAGCTCAGCTCGTCTGCAGCAGCTTGGCGAGCTGGACCCGGTATTGCTGCAAAGCCTGCTGTCCGTTGTCGGTCAAGCGCACCCTAGTCAGCGGCCGTTTGCCGCGAAAGCTTTTCTCGATTTCCAGCAACCCGGCGGCCTCCAGCTTGCTCAGATGGCTGGACAGATTGCCTTTGCTGAGTGCGCAAATGTCTTCCAGAAAACTGAACTCGGCCCAGTCGACGCTGCTCAGTACGGTCAGGATCGCCAGCCGTGCCGGTTCGTGGATCAACCGATCCAGCGCCAGCACGTTGTCGATCAGCTGGCGATTCGGGTGGGGTTGTTCACTCATGCGCGTTGCCCTGCAGGCGTTGCCGAACCTGTTGCAATTCGCTGCGCAAACTCAGGTAATCGCGGTGTTCGCGAACGCCGTAGAAAATGCAGAGCAGCGCCATCGCAATCAGGTAGACGCCAAGAAAATCCAACCGGTAATTGCTGCCGGCGATGATCACGGCGGCCTGACACATCAGGCAGACTCCGGCAATGAAATCACTGCTCGACCACAACCAGCGCCAGACGATCAGGGGCATCAACACGGCAATCAGGAAATAGCTCAGCTTGGGCCACGGCAAGGTCAGCAAACCGCCGACCCCGAACTTCCAAAGTCCGGCGGCGACAATCGCGGTGCTGACTGCCGCGACGAAAAGGGTCAGCCAGACATGTTGCCGATGCTGGCTGGCACTGAGCTTTTCGCCGACCGCACCGCTGCGCTGGTAGTAAAAGCGGCGCAGCGCTTCCTTGCTCAGCAGCCAGAGCAGCGGCGCGAGTGCCAGCACGCTCCGTTCGACCGTCGCCAATGGCGCCAGCAACGCGGTGAAGAACATCACCAAGCTGAGCAGACCGCCGAGCACCGAGCTGAGGCCTCCGGCGCTGTAGCGGTAACGGGCGTAGCGCTCGGTCAGCTGCTGCAGTTGGTCGAGGTCGCCCAGATTCGGCAAGGGGGTCGTGGTGCTGGTCATGGCCGGCTCCGATGGCTTGAATGCAAACAAGTTTGCATCGCAAACCAAATGCCGTCAAGACTCGACGATCGGGTTCCAGGTCGAGTACCGGGGCGAGGCCGTTCCGGATTGGCGTAGTTCTGAGCCGAAGCGGTTCAGAGTTGAGGCCGTTCCGGGCTTGGATGGTCCGGGCGTTCGCCTCAGCCGCCGGGTTTGCCCGGGGTCGGCCGCGCCGGCACGGCCGGGATTTTCGGCAGCTGACCGGGGACGGCAGGCTGGTTCAGCACCGGGTCTTCCTGCTTTTCTTCTTCGGTGGGCTCTAG
>CAMLKQ010000230.1 GCA_946480585.1 uncultured Kangiella sp. | reverse complement strand
TCCCAGGCGCCGCGACCCCAGACAAACCCGTCCTGGACCACGCCGGCAAACGGTGGCACTTGCCATTGCGTGTCGGTGCCCGGCGCAATCGGCACCACGTCCATGTGCGCCATCAGCACAATGGCGGCGGCCTGTTCATCCTGCCCCGGCCAGCGATACAGCAGTGAGTGGTCGCCGATGATCTCGCGTTGCAAATGCTGGTGCAGCAAAGGGTAGTCCTGCTCCAGCTGGGCATGCAGCGCGAGAAATTGCTCGCTGTTCAGCGCCGGATCGGTCTGGCTGCTGATGGTGGTTTTGCGAATCGCCGCGGCCAGCCGCGCGGCAGCCTGCTGCAGCTGGGTTGGCGTGCTCAGCGCCGCGCCATCAATGGCGGTGACGGGCGGTTGCCGCGACGGCGTCAGCGCCGTGTTGATGGCGGCGACCAACAGCAGCGCCACCACCATGCCAAGTAACAGTGTCAGCGCCCGCAGCAAGCGGCGACTGTAGCGAGCAAACATCGAGCTGCTGGTGTGATTCATTTTGGCGGCACCGGGCGTCAGGCGTCCGGCCCGGTGTACTCACCGAGCCGTAGCCATTTGGTGGCAATCCATTTCTCTCCGGCGGCAACCGGACTGCCGCCGTGCAGGCTCAGCTTGTCCAGGTCGCCCGCGGGATTGGCGTAGGAAAAGAAAATCGCGTTGCCTTTGCGCGGCAGCACATCGAGGCCGATTTCCGGGAACACCGTCGAGCCGCCGGCTTCGACGTCATTCAGGTACATCACCAGCGTGGCGAAGCGCTGACCGCCCATTTGCAGAATGCGCTCATTGCCCGGCTCTTTCGGATCGAAGTAATCAAAATGCGGTTTGTATTCGGCGCCCGGTGCGTAGTTCAGCACCTGAATGGGCTCGCCGTGGCTGACCGGAATGCTGAGCAGACTGCTGATGCGATGTTCGATGCGCTGCAGCAAGTCATTTTCGCCGCGCCGGAACGAGGCGCCGAAGCTGGTGCGGGCTTCATGCCGATCGTAACTGCCGCTGGCGGCATTGACCACGGTCGATGGTTTCAACCGGTTGCGCGACTGTGCGATCAGCGCGTCACATTCGGCATCTGACAGCAAGTTGCCGAACAACACGATGCGCGGTGCATTCAAGGTAAACAGGATATGCACGTCGCGGTCGATGGTGCGCTGCGTTGCCGACACCTTGGCGACCACGGCGCTGCTGTGCGGCCGAATCTGTTGGCCGCTGTCGAGCACACTGCTGTAATGCTCCTGTACAGCCTCGGCGATGCTGGCCGGATGGCCGGCGCTCACCAAGGATTGGACGATGGCATCGAGCGGATGACCATACTGGACAGTTTCCCGAATCCATTGCTGCAGTTCGGGCGGTAATTGTTCGAATCGCATGGGGCGCCCCTCCTGCCGGAGACGATAACGGCGGTTGGGCAGCGGAGCAACCGCAACTTTGTAATCATCAGGCTACAAAGTGGCTTGTTGCCGCTGACTCATGATCCTGTTCAGGGGCTGGCAGTTTTGCCGAGCTTCTTGTGCTGTTCATTGAGCAACATCAGCGCGGCCGAGCCATAGTGCTTGTGGTATTCCGCGATCATTTCGCCTTTGCTGATGACCGGATCGGTGGCGACATGTTTTTGTGCATCTTCAATGCTGTCGACGGCCATGATGAACAGGCCACGCCAGCCATCGACACCATCCAGCGGCCCGGCATAGGCCAGTAAGCCGGCATCGGCGAGCCGGGTCATGTTGGCGAAATGGCCTTTGAACATGGCATCACGTTCCGGACCTTTCGGCACCGGCGTTGGCCCGGATTTCAGCACCACCAGCACATAGGCGCGCATGCCCTGATCATTGCCGCCGGCTTTCTGCGCCAATACCGGGTCGTAGAGCGGATTGCTGATGGTGCTGTTGTTGTCGGCTGGGTTGTCTGCGCCGAAGGCTTGGCTGGCGCCAATCATGGCGAGGCTGCACAGCCAAGCAACGCAGTAGCGGCTGGCTACGGCGAAACCATTATTGCGGATTCCATTGTTCATGACAGCAATCCCCGGTGCGTATGGGCGCGGTGCGCGCGGTTCCGACCGGGAGTGTAGGCGAGTTGTGCCGCGATGCAATGCCGGTGCGGCAAAAAAGTGCGACGGAGAAAAGGCGATCGGACGCGGTAACGAATGACGACCAAATTGCGATTGCTGATCGGGACAGGGATGACCGGTCATGGCCGGTCATCCGTCGTGGCCGATCAGCTGTTGGTTGACAGCATGTGCGAGGTTTTTTCCAGCTCGTGTTCCTGGTTGTCGACAAACTTGAACCGGTTCCAGCCAATGCGGATGACATCGTTGTGACGCAAGCGCTGGCGTTTGCTCAGCTTCAGGTTGTTGACGAAGGTGCCGTTGGTGCTGTCGAGATCGGTCAGGTAATACTCGCTGAACTGCGGAAAATGCTCGTTCGGCAAGCCTTCGATCTGGGCGTGATGGCCGCTGACTGCCGAGTCATCGATTTGCACGGCATTATCAGGATGCCGGCCGATGGTCAGGGTGCCGTGCCGGAGTTCGAATTTGTTGGCGACAACGTCGTCAACCAGTTGGGTCAGGGTGGCCATGGTGTTTTCTCCTGCCTCGTTGGCGACCAAACGGCTGCGACAGTCAGTTTGCCTGTCGCAGGGCGCTGGCCAGTTCAGCAGCATCGCGGTAGCGATCGCCCGGTTCTTTTTGCAGCGTCTTGTTGATGATACGGCGCACACCGGCCGACAAACCCGGACACAGATCACGAATATTGCCCGGCTTGCTTTGCAGGATGTGCCGGCTCAGCTCGGCGATGTTGTCGCCTTTGAATGGCAGCTCGCCGCTGAGCAACTGATACAGCGTGACGCCGAGGCTGAAAATGTCACTGCTGCGCTCGACCTTTTTGCCAAGGATCTGCTCTGGCGACATGTACAGCGGGCTGCCGAGGATTTCGCCGGTTTGGGTGCTGTGCTCGCCGACAATGCGGGCAATGCCGAAATCGGTGACCGTGACCTTGCGCTGTGTGCGGTCGTACAAAATATTGCTGGGTTTGATGTCGCGGTGGACGATGCCTTCCTTGTGCGCGTAATGCAGCGCATCGGCCACTTCGGCACAGATGGTCAGCACTTCGCTGACCGGCAGCAGTGATTTCTTGCCGGTGAAATCGCTGAGCGGCTGGCCCTCGACGTAATCCATCGCGATATAGGCCAGATCGTGATCTTCGCCGACGTCGTGCACGCTGACGATGTTCGGATGGCGCAGCCGGCCGGCCGCTTCCGCCTCGCGGAAAAAGCGTGTCTTGACCGCAGCGAGTTCGTCGCCTTCGTAGCGCGAGTAATCCAGCGTCTTGATGGCAACGCGACGGCTGATTTTCGGGTCAAAACCGAGGTACACCACGCCCATTGCGCCGCGACCAAGCTCGCTTTCCACCTGATAGCGGCCAAACTGCGGCGCGCTGTGGCTGTCGTTGATCACCACGGTTTTGCTCAGGCTCGGGATCAGCGCGGTTTTGGCCAGTGCTTGCGGCTGCTCCAGTTGCGTCAAGCGCTTGCTGACGTCGCGGAAGCGGCGCTTGCGCTGCAACAATTGCCGATAGACCGCTGCGGCTTCGGCCGGACGTCGTTTGCGTTCGTGCTGACCACCGATTTCATAAAGCAGCTCGAGCACGTCGTTCGTGGACGGGCAGCAGGCCAGCGCTGCGACGGCCGGTTCCAGTTGGCCTTGTTGCAACAGGTGGCGCGCCCACGGCACCGCGACGGCGAGATGTTGTTGCTGCAACTGCTCAAACGGATGCTGCTGGCGGCGCAACAAACTCACCAAGGCGGTGCACAGCAGCAGGTATTGCACGGCCACGCCCAGCGGCAGCCATTGGCCACGTGTGATCTGCAAGCCGAGTTGGCCGGCCAGCAGGGTCATCACCAGAATCAGACTCAGCAGCAAGCGAACACCGCTGCTCAGCCGCGGCATCAGCCACAGCGCGTAGGCGAGCAACAACACCAGCAATGCTTGCAGCAGCAGCTCGCTCCACCACGGCGCGTAGGCGCTGTGGCCGGCGCGCAAGCTCTGCAGGCCGTTGATGATGGGGTCGAGCATGGGCTCGTCGTCGCTGCCGATCAGCAGCAGCGTCGGTGTCGACGGCATGCGCAGGAACTCGGCCAGCCGGTGTTCGCTGACGCCCGGCGCCGGTTTGTATTGGGTGTGATAAGCCGGGTAGAAACTGCCGTCGCTGTTCAGGCGATAACGGCGTTCATTTCCCTGTTGGGTCAAGGTGTGTGGCGCTTGCCAGTGAAAGCCCTGACGGCCCTGATTGGCATCGAGCAGGGCGAGCAGCAAGCCCGGGTACACCGCGTCGGCGTGGCGCCAGAGCAGGGTTTGCGCCATTGCGTTCGG
>CAMLKQ010000229.1 GCA_946480585.1 uncultured Kangiella sp. | reverse complement strand
CAAAGCCGCAGCGACCGATGCAGCAAGCCAGTGACGGCGGTGGGAGTTGGCATGCATTGTTTTGTCCTCCGAGCAAGTCTGTTGTTCAGGTAATGAAACGGTGCTCATACCGTTGATAAGCGCCGTCTGGCGGGTTCTCGAAAACGTGTTTCTGAAGAAGGCTGTCTACACCGTGCTACCGGCAAGTCCTGAACGGCCACCGTCGCAATACCGACCGGTTTGAGGACCTGAAAGCGGTATACCCGCACCAGAGATGCGGGACCATTCGCCGATCGTCGAGTGTCGACCAAGGTCGAATGGGCCAGCGCCATCGCACTGGCGAGAATTGCCGCAGAGCACCATTGCCTGTAAATCCATCGCGATCCTGACTTTCTTGAATCAGACCACCGCGACAAGCAACCGAGGGAGTACGCCATGAGCCAGACCGTTTACCCGGTGCCCGAGCATTACGCTCGCGACACCCGTATCAGCGCCGAGGCGTATCAACAGGACTACAAACTGTCGGTGGACAACCCGGACAAGTACTGGGGCGAAGTGGGCCATTGCGTGAAATGGCAACGGCCTTACAGCAAGGTGCGCAACGTCTCGTTCAATCCGGATGATCTCTACATTCGCTGGTATGAAGACGGCGTGTTGAACGTCAGCGAGAACTGCCTTGATCGCCACCTGGCCACGCACGGCGACAAGACGGCGATCATCTGGGAAGGCGATCACCCGGCCGAGAACCGTCGCATCAGTTACCGCGAACTGCACACTGAAGTCTGCCGGTTCGGCAATGCGCTGCGTCGACTGGGCGTCAAGCGCTGCGATCGGGTGATGATCTACATGCCAATGATTCCGCAAGCTGCGGTGGCAATGCTGGCCTGCACCCGCATTGGTGCCGTGCATTCGGTGGTGTTCGGCGGCTTTTCACCGGAATCACTGGCCGGTCGCATTGGTGATTGCGATGCCAAGTTTGTCATCACCGCCGACGAAGGCCTGCGCGGTGGCAAGAAAATCCCGCTGAAAGCTAACGTCGACGCCGCGCTCGGTCACAGCGAATGTGCCGGCGTCGAGAAAGTCATCGTCGTGCGCCGCACCGGTGGCGACATTGCATGGAAGCCCAATCGCGATGTCTGGTATCACGATCTGCTGGTCGGCGAAGCGGATATCTGCGAACCGGAACCGATGCTGGCCGAAGACCCGCTGTTCATTCTCTACACGTCCGGCTCAACCGGCAAACCGAAAGGTGTACTGCACACCACCGGCGGTTATCTGGTTTATGTCACGCACACCTTCAAGGCGGTGTTTGATTGGCGTGACGATGACGTCTACTGGTGCACCGCCGATGTCGGCTGGATCACCGGCCACAGCTATCTGCTGTACGGACCGCTGTCGAACGGTGCAACGACGGTGTTCTACGAAGGCGTGCCGAATTATCCGGACTGGAGCCGGGTCGGCCAGATCGTCGACAAGCACCGCATTACCATTCTGTACACGGCGCCAACAGCCATTCGCTCGATGATGCGCGAAGGCGATCAGTACGTGCGCATGTCCAATCGCAAATCGCTGCGCCTGCTTGGCTCGGTTGGCGAGCCGATCAACCCGGAAGCCTGGCGCTGGTATTACGAAGTGGTCGGCGAAAGCCGCTGCCCGATCGTCGACACCTGGTGGCAAACCGAAACCGGCGGCATGCTGATCAGCCCGCTGCCCGGCGCCACCGATCTGAAACCGGGCTCGGCAACCAAACCGTTGTTCGGCGTGGAGCCGGCCATTGTCGATGGTGAAGGCAATATTCTGCACGGCGCCTGTGAAGGCAACCTGGTCTTGCTGAACAGTTGGCCCGGACAGATGCGCACGGTATACGGCGATCACCAGCGCTTCATCGAGACCTATTTCACGACCTTTCGCGGCTGGTATTTCACCGGTGACGGCGCCCGCCGTGATGCCGATGGCTATTACTGGATCACCGGTCGGGTCGATGATGTGCTGAACGTTTCCGGCCATCGGCTCGGCACGGCAGAAATCGAAAGCGCACTGGTCGCGCATCCGAAAGTCGCCGAAGCGGCCGTGGTCGGCATGCCGCACGACATCAAAGGTCAGGGCATTTATGCTTACGTCACGTTGCAGGCCGGTGCCGAAGGCGACGACAGGTTCCGTAAGGAGTTAGTGGATTGGGTACGGCGCGAAATCGGCCCGATTGCGACGCCGGATGTCATTCAGTGGGCGCCGGGTTTGCCGAAAACCCGCTCCGGCAAAATCATGCGCCGCATCCTGCGCAAGATCGCCGCCAACGAAACCGAGGCGCTCGGTGATATCTCGACCCTGGCCGATCCGGGCGTGGTGGAAGTGTTGGTGCGCGAGCGGCACGTGCCGGCGGCCTGAGTGCGTGCCACAGCATCTTGCCGGCAGCATGGATTCCGGGCGTCGCCGAATATGGCTACACTCGAACCATCCTCCTGCCGGCCGGATGGGCTGCTGATGAAAATCCTGATCGCCGACGATCATCCGCTGTTTCGCGATGCACTCTGCCGCGCGGTGCAGGGGCTCTATCCCGATGCTGAAATCAGAGACGCGGCCAGCGTCGCGGCACTGCAGCAGCTGCTGGAAACGCATGCCGATGCCGACCTGCTGCTGCTCGATCTGCACATGCCGGGCGCCAGCGGTTTTTCGGCACTGGTGCATATCCGCGCCAGCTGGCCGAGCTTGCCGGTCATCGTGATCAGCGGTAACGAAGAGCCCGGCGTGATGCAACGCGCGATTGGCCATGGCGCCAGCGGTTACATCCCGAAAGCGAGTGACCCGGCGCAAATGGCGACGGCGATTTCCGCGGTACTCGACGGCGATATCTGGTTGCCACCGGGCATTGGCACAGGCGGCAAACTGGCGGCCGATGAAGCCGATATCGCTCGCCGCGTGCGCGAACTGACGCCGCACCAGTTCCGGGTATTGATGATGCTGGCCGACGGCCTGCTGAACAAACAGATCGCTTACGAACTCGGCGTGTCGGAAGCCACAGTCAAGGCGCACATGACCGCTGTCATGAAGAAACTCGGTGTCAGCAATCGCACTCAGGCGGTAGTGGCCGCGGCGCGCTTGCAACTCGACCCGAGCATGCGCTTGCCGGTATTGGAAGACGAATAATTCAGGCCGCGCCGCGGGTCAGCTGATCCTGCAGCTGACGGGTCAGCGCTGTTTGCTGACGCAGTTTCTGCACCGCTTTCTGCAAGGTCTGCCGGGTCTGGCTCAGTTCCTGTTCCATCACCATCACGCACATGTCCATGTCGCGCTGCATCCGCTGATATTGCTCCAGCTGCTTGCGTTGTGCTTCCAGCAACTGCTGCACCTGCTCGCCGCCTTCCTGCTGGTTCACTTGGGCACGTAGCCGCGCCAGCTCACTGTTTTGCAAATCCAGATTGGCGCGCAGCTCGGCGATTTCGCTCAACAAGGCGCTGCTCTGCTCCACGTTGTGGGCATCCTGCAAAGTCTGTTCGAGTTGCGCCAGTTCCGGGTCATCGTCGCCACTGCCGCTGACAAGGATGACGTTGCCGCTCGCCTGTTGCTTGAGCCATTCGGCCTGTTGCAGTTCAAACGCCGCCAGCGCGGCCTGCAAGGCGCTTTCGCGCTCGGCAAGGCTGCGCTCCTGTTCGTCGCGCTCAGCCGCCAGCTCGCGCAATGCGACATCGCGCGCCTTGTCTTGCGTGGCTTGTTGAAAGGAATCACTCAGCACATAGCGACCAAAGCGACTGAGCGCCCGGCTATGTGACAACATCCGCTCTTGCAAGCGGCGGGAACCGCGCATTGCCAGCGCGACGAGGCCGATGGTCAAGGCCAAAGCCACCACCGCCTGCGCCAGCAACAGCAGCGCGATATTGAGCGTCGTGAGCGTCATGATGACACCCCCTGTACACGGCCACACCACAGGCCCGACAGCTCAAGCATAGTCCGCGCCAGCCAAATCGCACCGGCGCGGCGCGTGGCGAGACCGGCTCAGTGCTGGCGTGCGGTCAAAAACGCCCGCAACGCCGCCGGCTTGACCGGTTTGCGCAACAGGGTGAAACCGGCCGCCTTGACCCGGGCCGCCAGCATTTCGCTGTGGTCGGCCGTGATCAGGGCGCCGGGCAAGCTGGGCTCGTGTTGATTGGCAAGCAGACTCAGCAAGGCAAGGCCATCGACACCATCGGCGAGATGAAAATCCGCGAGAATGAGCTGCGGTCGTTGTGGCAGCGGCAAAGCCATGGCGCGCTCGGCCGCTTCCTGATCCGCCGCCAGCAACGGCACACAGCCCCAGCGTGTCAGCAGCGCCTGCATGCCGAGCAGAATATCGGGTTCATTGTCGATGCAGAGCACCCGCAAGCCATCAAGCGAACCGGTCGGCGCCAGCGCCTCGCGATCTTCCTGACTG
>CAMLKQ010000228.1 GCA_946480585.1 uncultured Kangiella sp. | reverse complement strand
TCTCGCGATCTTCATCATCCATCAGGATGACCATTTTGCCGGCGCGGATATCCGCAATCAGTTCCGGTACGGTACTCAGGGCCATGGTTCAACGCTCGAATTTGTCAGAACAGGACAGCCGGCAGGCACGCAACCGTTCGCTGTCAAAATTATCGCCATCGGTACCGAACTGCTCGTGGCAGTCGTCCAGGCAGCGGTGCAGCTGCTGGTGTCGCCAATCCTCGTCAGTCGCACCATAGCCACCAACATCCGGCAAATTGAAATGGCAAATGCCGGTGCTCGGGTCAAAGTATTTTCCTGCCGCCGCGCATTGCGAGCGATTCATCGCCGCCATGTCGGCATTGGCTTGCGCCATGCCCGACGCAAAGGCATCAAGCGCCGCCGGCTCACAGCCTGCCAAACTCAGCAACAACAACGAGCCGATTATCCGCATCATCAGCGACCGAATCCGGCTTGCAACAAGCGTTCGGCCGTCAGCGGCGCACCCGACTCACCCGCTTGCAGCAGCCGTTCGAGATAACGCGCCAGCACATCCACTTCGATATTGACCAGCGTGCCGGCCTGCCAATCGGCGGCATTGGTTTCGGCTTGGGTGTGCGGCACCAATGTCAGTTCAAAACAATCGTCATTGACCGCGTTGACGGTCAGGCTGATGCCATCGACGCAGACCGAACCTTTGTGCGCGATGTAGCGCTTGATGGCCTGCGGCACCCGCACGGTGAATTGATCGGCGCGCGCGGCGTGGCGCCGACTGATAATTTCACCAATGCCATCGACATGACCCGACACCAGATGACCACCGAGCCGGGTCGTCGGCGTCAGCGCTTTTTCAAGATTGACGCGGGTGCCGACCTGCCAGTTTTTCAGTGTGGTCACCGCCAGCGTTTCGACCGAGACATCGGCTTCGAAATGCTGAGCATCAAAGCGCACCGCGGTCAGGCAAACGCCATTGACGGCAATGCTGTCACCGAGCTGGACGTCGCTCATGTCCAGTTTGCCAACCGCGATCGACAGCAAGACATCGCCACCACGCGGCTCGATGCGCTGAATGCGGCCAACTGACTGAATAATGCCGGTGAACATATCTCTTTCCCGTCATTCCCGCGAAGGCGGGAATCTAGTTACCCAACGATCTCGTCAAACAGATCTCGCCACTCAGGATTGGCTGTTTCTATCAACCGAAGCTTCCAAGCGCGATTCCACTTCTTAATCTGCTTCTCTCGGGCAATAGCGTCGAGCATTCGATCATGCTGCTCGAAATACACCAGCAACTTCACATCGTATTTGCTGGTAAAGCCTTCGACTTGTTCTTGTTTGTGTTGCCAAATACGTGCCGGCAAATTGCTGGTAACGCCAACATAAAGCGTCCCGTTTTTCTGGCTAGCCAGAATGTAAACCCATGCAGCATCCATTGCTGAGAACGTTCCAAATTCAAACCCCGTCATCCCCGCGAAGGCGGGAATCCAGATGCAGTTCGAACGTCACTGGATCCCCGCCTTCGCGGGGATGACGGCGAGGAAGTCAGGGCCGCAGCGTCAGCCGCAGATCGTCACCAAGCTGACGAACATCAACCAGTTTCAGCTGCGGGCATTGCGGCAGCGCGCTGAACACCGGCAGTTGCAGCAGCGGCCGGGCGCTGTCGCCGAGCAGTTTCGGTGCAACGTAGAGCACCAACTCATCGACCAGTCCGGCGGCGAGGAACGCGCCTGCCAGCGTAGCGCCCGCCTCGACCAGCACGGCATTGATTTGCCGCTCGGCCAGTGCTGCAAGGACGCTGGGCAAATCGACCCGCTCGCCGTCACCGCAACGCAGGGTCGGGATCATACCGGGGATGGTCGGCGCGTGCTTGGCACTGGCGGCCGTTTCGCCGGTGTTTTTGCCCGGTTGGCCAGCGGAGAGGCTGGTGTGGGCCGTATCGGCAAAACAATGCAAAGTCGGCGCGGAGGTATCGGTCACTTTGCGGCCGGGCGGTAGCCGGCCCTGCGAGTCGAGCACGACCCGCAGCGGCGGCTGCCGGTAAGACGGGTTCACGTAGTCCGGCCAATCGGAATCAGTCAGACGGACAGTGAGCTGCGGATCATCGGCCAGCACAGTACCGATGCCGGTCAGGATGGCTTGGTGGCGGGCGCGCAGGAACTGGACATCGCGCCGGGCCGCCTCGCCGGTGATCCATTTCGATTCGCCGTTGCCGAGCGCAGTGCGGCCATCGAGGCTCATGCCGAGCTTGACCGTAACCCATGGCCGGCCCGCGCACATCCGCTTCAAAAAGCCGGGATTCAGTGCCTCGGCCTCGGCCTGCATCAGGCCGTGTTCGACCGCGACACCGGCGGTTTTCAGAATCTCGAAGCCTTTACCGGCGACGTTCGGATTCGGGTCCTGCATCGCCGCCACGACTCGGCTGACGCCGGCGACCAACAACGCCCCCGCGCACGGCCCGGTCCGGCCCTGATGGGCGCAAGGCTCCAGCGTAACGTAAGCGGTCGCGCCACGGGCCTTGTCGCCGGCTTGTTTGAGCGCGTTGATCTCGGCATGCGGACCACCGGCCACCTCATGCCAGCCCTCGCCGACCACGATGCCGTCGCGCACCAGCACGCAACCGACATTGGGATTCGGCGCGGTGGTATAGCGGCCACGCTCGGCAAGCCGGAGCGCGTGGGCCATATGGAGAGCGTCGTCAGCGGTAAAGGTCATCGCGGGAGTCGAGTGGGAAAGTGAATCCAGTGTAGGTTGGGCTGAACGGATGTGAAGCCCAACGGCGGAGGTGAAATCGAGCGGTGCTGTTGGGCTTCGCGATCGCTTAGCCTAACCTACATTGACGCTCTGAACGAAATTAGTCTTCTGTAAACCACATACATCAGACAGCTACCAAACATCAAAAACAGCGACGAAAGGAGAGCATCATTCAGCCCATTGCCTCGAATCAGCAATTGGTAACCTAACCCCGACGCAAATCCAATGACGGCAAACAATAGCGTGGCGCCTCTTTTCGTCGCCGTCACGGCTCTTCTGCCAACAATAAAATTTCCTAACAACAAAATGAAGAGTCCGAACGGATAGAAGATCAGCGAGAACATTGCCTCCCCCACACCCCCAAAAGCCCCGCGATAGATAAAAAGCAGCAGAAAAAAGTACGTCGTAGGAATGGCTAATGGAGCTAACAGATAGCCCATAAGTATCTGGGATTTTGCCATTTGATGAACTGCCACGCTTTGAAATGAACGAGCAGATCAATCTCCCTTCTGCAACTTCGCAATCTCGTCGCGAAACTCCTGCACATCCTGGAAGCGGCGATATACGGAAGCAAACCGCACAAAGGCCACTTCATCGAGCTTGCGCAGTTCCGCCATGACCAGTTCACCAAGCACTTTTGATTGCACTTCGCGTTCGCCGGTGGCGCGCAGTTTGGACATGATGTGGCCGATGGCTTCTTCGATTTGCTCGACCGAGACCGGGCGCTTTTCCACGGCCCGCATCATGCCGGCGCGCAGTTTGCTTTCATCGAACGGTTGCCGGCTGCCGTCGTTCTTGACGATGCGCGGCATCACCAGCTCGGCGGTTTCGAAGGTGGTGAAGCGCTCGCTGCATTGCGTGCATTCGCGTCGGCGGCGCACTTGCGAGCCATCGGCAACCAGCCGCGAATCGATGACCTTGGTATCGTCAGCGGAGCAAAACGGGCAGTGCATGGCTGTCCTCTTGTGGGAAGGCGGTATTTGACTGGGGAGCAGGTTAACGGTTTGGGGCGGGAAAGCGAAGGGTGGCGGGGGTTGGCGGCGCAAACGGCGGGGCGTTTGCCGACATCGTTGCGGAATTGATAGATGGGAGCGGCAATGCCCCCACCCCGGCCCTCCCCCTGGCAGGGGAGGGAGCGAAACCGTTCCTCCCCTGCCAGGGGGAGGCTAGGTGGGGGCATTGTCGAAAGCGTTCTGCAGATCATGCGGTCTGGCTCACGAAGCTTTGCCCCCCCTCCAAGACAAAAACAAAACCCCGCCGAAGCGGGGTTTGTCTTTTCATTACAGTGCGGTGACTTAGCTGCCGTACACCGGGAAGCGTGCAGTCAGCTTGAGCACTTCGGCCTTGACTCGGGCGATAGTCGCCTCGTTGGTCACATCGTCAAGAATGTCGCACATCCAGCCGGTCAGTTGCACGGTCTCAGCTTCCTTGAAGCCGCGGGTGGTGATGGCCGGGGTGCCGACGCGGATACCCGAGGTGACGAACGGGGTGCGCGGATCGTTCGGTACCGAGTTCTTGTTGACGGTGATGTTGGCGCGGCCAAGGGCGGCGTCGGCGTCTTTGCCGGACAGGTCCTTGGCGATCAGGCTGACCAGCATCAGGTGGTTGTCGGTTCCGCCGGAGACGATGTCGTAACCGCGGTCCATGAACACCTTGGCCATGGCCTTGG
>CAMLKQ010000227.1 GCA_946480585.1 uncultured Kangiella sp. | reverse complement strand
GATCTGCAATGTTCGCGCAAGTCCGAACGCAGTGATACAGACAGCGGCACGGATGAAATTGACTCGGATGCGACGATCCAGTTCTTCGAGGGCGAGCTGCGGGCGCGTGGCGTGTTGACCGGTGATGCCGATGAAAATCCGGAAACCCTGCAGGAATTGATGGGCGCCGCGTCCTATGTCTGGTCGGCGGCGTTCACGATCAAGGCCGGTTTGTTCTATCGGCTCGAAGCTGAACAGGCCCTGGATGAGCGGCAAGAGGCTTACGGCGCCCGGCTTACGCTCGGCAAAATGGCGCTGTTCTCCGATAACGATGCGTTCGCCCTGTCGCTGAATCTGGCCCAGATCGATCCGGAAACCGATACCGCGCGATCAGCGCTGTTGACCGAGAAACTCGATCACTATGATCGCTGGGACGCCGAGCTCTACTTCAGCTATCCGATGAAGGGCGAGCCGCTGGAAAAGATCACGGTCAGTTATCGCTATTTCCGTGAACAGGATGCGCCAGCCGCTATTCGGCAAGCCGGACTTGATCGTTACCGCTACTCCAAGATCATGTTCTGGTTGAAAGACGAGTTGTATCTGGCCTATTCGACCGGCGAGCTGCCATTCGATGTCGCGGCCGATCAACATGTCGAGCTCGGTTGGAGCTATTCGCTCTAGTGTCTGCCGTTATCGCTGCACAGCGCCCAAAAAAAGCCCGCTATAGCGGGCTTTTTTTGGGCGATGATGCGAGCGGAACGTGACGCGGCTTCAGTGACCGCCGCACCCGCCACAGCAGCCTTGCTTGGCGGCGCTGGCTTGCTGAAACAACTGATCTTTCAGTTGCACGCGGCGCACTTTCAGGGTTTCCAGCGCCAGATCGCCGAGATGGTCGATGCCTTCTTCGGCGCGAATGATCTGGTGATCCAGCTCATGGTATTCGTCGAACAGCCGGGCAAAGTGGGCATCGGCCAGCTTCAGTTTGTGGATCTGTTGCTTCAGCTCCGGGAATTCGGCGATCAGCGGGTGTTTTTCGACAATCATGTTCAGGTCTCCTGTGCTTTGTCTTTCAGCCTAACGGGCTGAGCCAAAACGACTTTGACCCGTATCAAGAAATCGCCGCGGCAAAGCGCTGGTCGGCTTGATGCAAAGCCCGGCCGACGCGGTAAACTGGCCGGAACAGGAGTGCACCATGAGTCATGACATTGCCAGTATCCGCAAGGATTACAGCCGACAGGAGCTGTCGCCCGAGGACTGTCTGCCCGATCCGCTGGCGCAGTTTCAGCAGTGGCTGAAAGAGGCGATCACCGCCGAACTGCCGGAGCCGACCGCGATGCATGTCGCCACGGTCGCCGCCGATGGCCGGCCCAGTGCTCGCTTGGTGTTGCTGAAAGCGGTCGAAGAAAACCGCTTTGTCTTCTATACCAATTACGACAGCCGCAAAGGCCGCCAGCTGGCGCAGAACCCGCATGTCGCGCTGACGTTTTTCTGGCCCGAGCTGGAGCGGCAGGTGCGCATCGAAGGCGTTGCCGAGCAGGTGGCGCCGGCGGTGTCCGATGCCTACTTTGCGTCGCGGCCGTACCAGAGTCGCCTGGGCGCTTGGGCGAGCCCGCAGAGCCAGGTCATCAGCAGCAAAACCGAGCTGATCAAACGCGCCGCCGAGTTTGGTTTGAAATATGTTGCTCATGTGCCGCGGCCGCCGCATTGGGGCGGTTATGCGGTGCTGCCGTCGCGAATTGAATTCTGGCAGGGCCGGCCGAGCCGACTGCATGACCGGGTGTTGTACGAGCGCGACGGCGCGGGTTGGCAGATCAGTCGATTGGCGCCGTGACCGCGCGGCATCCGGATGAGGACGACAGGCGATCATGAAAAAGAAAGACAAGGGCCATAAACACGCGCATGTGGAGCACAGCCGCAAGCAGAAGTTGCAACAACAGCTGCTGCAGGTCCGGCGTCGGCGCAAGGTAACCGCCGTGTTCGGTGTGCTGGTGCTGCTGGGCTTGGTGGCGCTGGAGTATTTCCGCTCGGTGCCGTTGTGGCTCTGGATCACGCTGTGGGTGATTCCGTTCTTGCTGGTGCTCGATACGATTTACGTCAAGCACCTGCGCCAGCAGTTGCACAAATCGGTGTGAGCAAACGGGAGTTTTGACTCCCGTTTGTGTCGTCGGCCCGGCCACGGGCTGTGAAACGGACAGGATGACCGTTGATGCGTAACCGGATTCGTGCCGACTTTCAGCTCGGCATCGTGACGTTGTTCGGCTTTTGTTCGGCTGCCGTGATCTCGCCCTTTGCGGTGTACCGGTTTTTGACCGGCGCCATCGCAGTCGGTGTCCTTGATACCGTATTGGTCATCAGTATTGTCGGGATTGTGTTGTACGCCTGGCGCAGCGGCAAGACCGAGTTGGCCGGACGCTGTCTCGTGGTGATCAACTGCCTCGGCGCGGTGATCAGTTCCGAATTGCTCGGCGTCATCGGCGTGTTCTGGATGTATGCCGCCATCCTGTCCAATTTCTTTCTGACTCAATCGCGTCGCTATGCTGCCGGCATCACGATCGCAACGCTGTTGCTCTTGGCTGGCCTTGGTGAAGCCTTCGACAGTCGCTCGCAGATGTGGTCATTTCTGGCGACCTCGGCACTGCTGGCCCTGCTCAGCTTCATCGTCGCCTACCAGTATGATCAGCAGCGCCGGCAACTGGAAATTCTCGCCACGGTCGATCCGCTGACCGGCGTCCAGAACCGGCGCATGATGGTGCAGGAGCTGCAACGCGCGGTGCAGCAGTTTCAGCGCAGTGGCCAGCGCGCTACCGCGATTCTGCTTGATCTCGATCACTTCAAGCGCATCAATGATGAGCACGGCCACGAAACCGGCGACGCGGTGCTGATCCAGTTTGCCCAGTTGGCGCAGCGTTTTACCCGTCAGGGCGATCGCTTCTTCCGCTACGGTGGTGAGGAATTTGTCTTGCTGGTGCCTGACAGCAGCGTCAGTGAGGGGCTGGCCATTGCAGAAAAAATTCGTCAGCAATTGCAGCAGGAAGTGACAGGGTTGCCTGCCGTGACCCTGTCAGCCGGAGTCGCCAGTGTGCAGAGCGGCGAAACCTGGCAAGTGTGGCTGGCGCGCGCCGACGCCGCGTTGTATGCCGCGAAAGCCGCCGGCCGCAACCAGACTGTGTGTAGCTAGCCGTTTCGGTACGAATGCGCTAGGGTTGTTGCCAGCACGTTTCCGTGGCGGGAGGCAGTGGCGCATGGCAAGGTCCGGGCATCCCTCGGCGTTACCGCCCATCACCATCAGACACGCAGGACAGGCATGACATCAGGACGTCGTACGCGCGCCGGAAATGGCCGCCAGAAAGGTGAGCTGCTCGTGGTTGGCACCGGCATCATGGCGGCAGCGCATTGCAGCCAGGAGGCGATCAATGCCATTCGCGATGCCGATGTGGTTTTTGCTGCAGTGCCAGATCCGCTCGGCCTGAATTGGTTGCAGCAGCAAACCGATCGGCTGCAGTTGCTGGATGATCTCTATCACGGCTGTCCAAACCGGCTGGCCACCTATCACGCCATGACGCAACGCATCATGACCGCCGTGCGCGCCGGCAAAAACGTCTGTGCCGTGTTCTACGGTCACCCCGGCGTGTTCGTGCTGCCATCGCATCTGGCGATCGAACAGGCGCAGGCCGAAGGGTATCCGGCGCAGATGCTGCCGGGCATTTCCGCTGCCGATTGCCTGTTTGCCGATCTCGGCGTTGATCCATCACATCCGGGTTGCCAGATGTATGAAGCCTCCGCCTTCCTGTTCTGGCGTTATCAGATCTCCGTGCACGCCGCGCTGATCCTGTGGCAAATCGGCGTGGTTGGTGATCACACGCTGACCTTGCGACGGCCGTCGAACAATGGTCTGCAAGTACTGTGTGATCAGTTGTTGCAGCACTATCCCAAACGCCACCCGGTTTGCATCTACGAAGCGACCCGCAGCCCGCTGCAAGCGCCGCGTCGTGACTGGCTCGCGCTGGCGGAGCTGCCGCAAGCCGAAGTGAACGGCTACAGCACGCTGTACGTGCCACCGCATCAACTGGCGCCGGTCAATCTGCCGGTGCTGAAACAACTGGGGTTGCGCCGGCGGGATTTGGCGGAGTTGGAGTGATCCCGACGCGAGAGATCGGTGACCACGTTGCAAGTAAACGTTGTTGGTAAAAAGTGAGCGTTTGAATCCGTATCCGGCGAAACAAAACCAATCCCAACCAGAAACGCCAGCACGGCGGTGATGCATCAGGAGCAAGAACATGGCAAAGACCTTAGTGCAGTTCCTCAATGATCTTGCCGCCAATCCGCGGCAGCGCAGTGCCTTTCTGCGTAACCGCAAAGCCGTGGTGCAAGGCTCGGGCCTCGCCAAGCCCTTGCAGCAGTGGCTGCTGACCGCGGACGACGATGACATCGATGCCGAGTTGGAAGC
>CAMLKQ010000226.1 GCA_946480585.1 uncultured Kangiella sp. | reverse complement strand
GGCAGCAGTAACAGCATTTTCGGCTTGGGGTTGTCCCGGACGTAATGACGGGTCAGCGTCGGTGACTGGCGCACTGCGACAGCCTGTGTGCCGGCGTAGCGCAGATACTTATGATCATACAAAGGCACTACCGTTTCCAACGAAGTTTCTGTTCCCAATGACATCGTCGTATCGTTGTTCGCGCCAAATGCAACGGAAGCCATCGGTGCCGCCAAAAGCAGGCACAGCGTAAGCGGTATGCGCTTGCTGGAACTCATGCGAATGCCATTAGTAGGGCAGAGGAGAGAGCATCTTTGCGCAGGCAAGATGAATGTCGCCTGAATCCGTATCACCCAACGCGCCTTGCAAAAAAAAGCCCGCATAACGCGGGCTTTTTTCTGTCGGCATTTGATCAGGCTTTCAACAAGCTGTTCAACAATCGACGCAAGCTGCGTTCGGCCAACTGCCAGTTTTCCTTGCTTTCGCCGTTGAGCAATAAATGAAACTCCCAGTGCGCCATCGCGCCCAGTACGAGGTGGGCATCGGCGACCGCGTCGGCCGAGCCGAGTGCCTGGAAAAAGCGTTCCAGCGTGCTCAGGTGAGCCCGATCCGGCACCTGCACATCGGACGCGAGTTTGTCGTTGCGCAGCGCTTCTTGCCGGAACGCCTGCTCGACTTGCCGGCCATCGCGATCAGCGAGCTGGCTGCGCAAAAAGTGCATGACGAAATCGGTCAGCGAGTGCGCCATTTTCTCGCGGCCTTGCGGCGTGGACAGCGCGCTCTTGCTGCTGTCGAGGGCAGCGAAGGTGTCCTTTTCCAGCGTCTTGGCGCCGGCCAGCGTGCGTTCGGCAAACAGCGTGAACGCATCGGAGATCAGCTCGTTCAGATCGCGGAAGTAGTAGGTGGTGGCGGCCAATGGAACTTGCGCTTCCTGCGCGACGGCACGGTGGCGAACGGCTCTCAGGCCGTCGCGGACGATGATGCGGAGCGCGGCTTCCAGAATCGCCTGGCGTCGGGCATGGCCGTCGGCTCGGCGGGTCTTCCGGCCACGGTACTCCATGGTGGCAGGTACGGCTTCAGACATAGGATTCCATCCAGTGGGCTCGGGGGTTTCCCGAAGCATAGTTCGTGCGGCGCGAGCGTCCAGCGAGCGGAACCCGCGTGTCAGAATTGGGCAGTCAAACTGACTGTTTCATAACCAAACGTTATCAATGCTTGCCTTGCTGGTGCCGGGAAACGCGTGTTAGTTTCGCTGCAACCCCACTTTACGTGCCTTGTGGAAAGCCCGATGTCCCTGCGCCGCAGCAGCATTCTCGTACTCGTACTTATTACTGTAATCCTTGGATTACGGTGCGGGACGGTCTGCGCGCGAGGTAAGCAGTAAGAAGCAAAAAAAACCTCCAGACGACAAACCCCCCGCACCGAAAGGTCCGGGGGGTTTGTCGTTTCTGGGGTTTTGAAACCGGCTGATACAGCCTGACGAATTTGCAGTTTGAACCTAGCAATACGACCAAAACCGACAAACCGAGGAGCTAACAACATGACCAAGATGTATTTCGAAGCCGACGCCCATCCGGCCGCCCTGCACGGCAAGCGCATCGCCATCATCGGCTACGGCAGCCAGGGCAAGGCCCAGGCCCAGAACCTGCGCGATTCCGGCTTTGAGGTGACCATCGGCGTGCGCCCGCAAGGCAAGACCTGGATTGCGGCCCAGGCCGATGGTTTCAAGACCAAGCCGTTTGCCGAAGCAACCCAGGACGCCGATGTGGTCATGATCCTGACCCCGGATCTGGTCCAGAAAGGCATCTGGGAACAGGACATCGCCCCGCACATCAAGTCGGGCGCCATGCTGATGTTCAGCCACGGCTTCAACATCCACTATGGCCTCATCAAGCCGCCGGCGAATATCGACGTCACCATGGTCGCGCCGAAAAGCCCGGGCCGGCTGGTTCGCACCGAATACCAGAAAGGCGCCGGTGTGCCGGGTCTGGTGGCGGTGTATCAGGACGCGACCGGCACGGCGTTTGACCGCGCGCTGGCTTACGCGCACGGCATCGGCTGCACCCGCGCTGGCGTGCTGCAAACCACCTTCGCCGAGGAAACCGAAACCGATCTGTTCGGCGAGCAAGCCGTGCTGTGTGGCGGCGCCACCGAGCTGGTCGCCGCCGGTTTCGACACGCTGGTCAAAGCCGGTTACCAGCCGGAAGTCGCTTACTACGAATGCCTGCACGAACTGAAGCTGATCGTCGATCTGCTGTACGAAGGCGGCTTCGCCCGCATGCACGATTTCGTCTCCGATACCGCCAAGTACGGTGACTTGAGCCGCGGTCCGCGTGTGGTTGATGCCGGCACCCGCGAGCGCATGGCGAAAATCCTGGATGAAATCCGCAGCGGCGAATTCGCCCGCGAATGGATTGCCGAACACGAATCGGGCGGCAAGCGTTACCGCGCGCTGATGGACGCCGATCTGGCCCATCCGATCGAAAAAGTCGGTGCCGAATTGCGCGCCCACATGCGCTGGTTGCCGGGCAATCAGAAAGCCGAGCCCGCCAACGGCTCGTTTGCAACAACGGGCGGCGGCGCGTTGAGCTCGAAAGCGGTGGCGTTTCGCGAAACCGAAAAATACTGAAACCCTGTCGAGCGAAGAAAAGGAAATCCCAACGTGAACGGCGCGCAAGCATTGTGCAAAGCCCTGGAAGCCGAAGGTGTCGAGATCATCTTCGGCTATCCGGGTGGCGCCATCATGCCGGTGTACGACGCGCTGCTCGACAGCACGCTGCAGCACATCCTGTGTCGCCATGAACAGGGTGCGGCGTTGGCCGCCGATGGCTATGCCCGCGCCAGTGGTCGCTTGGGTGTGTGCATGGCAACCAGCGGCCCGGGCGCGACCAACTTGATCACCGGTATCGCCAATGCCTACATGGATTCGGTGCCGATGCTGGCGATCACCGGGCAAGTGGCGAATCCGCTGATCGGTACCGATGCCTTTCAGGAAGTCGATGTGTTCGGCATGACCCTGCCGATCGTCAAGCATTCGTTTCTGGTGCGTGATGTCAACGAGCTGCCGCGCATCGTGCACGAGGCCTGTCAGATCGCGATGAGCGGTCGACCGGGGCCGGTGCTGATCGACATTCCGAAAGACGTGCAGAACGCGATCTGCACCGCCGAACTGGCGATGCCGAAAGCCGAACGGATTGGCGAGCTGGACCGGGCTGGCATTCATCAGGCACGGGCGCTGATTTCGTCAGCGCAGAAGCCGCTGCTGTATGTCGGCGGTGGCGTCGTGCTCGGCAATGCCAGCAAGGCGCTGCGCGAATTCGTCGATGCCACCCAGATCCCGCTGGTCAGCACATTGAAGGGGTTGGGCGCGCTGTCGTTCGAGCATCCGCTGAACCTCGGCATGCTCGGTATGCACGGCACCAAGGCGGCGAATTTTGCTGTCCAGCGCAGCGATTTGCTGATCGTGGTCGGTGCCCGCTTCGACGACCGCGCCACCGGGAAACTGGCGGCGTTTGCGCCGCATGCGCGCGTCATTCATCTGGATATCGACGAGGCCGAATTCGACAAGCTGCGGCACGCCCAGATCAGCTTGCGCGGCGATCTGAAGCGGCTGTTGCCGGCTTTGTCAGTGCCGTCGCACTGCGAACCGTGGCGGGCGCAGTGCCTGGCCGACAAAGCCGCGTTTGCCTTTCGCTACGACGCACCGGGTACCGGCATTTACGCGCCGGGTTTGCTGGCGGCGTTGTCGCGTCAGGCCGACGAAAACACCTACGTCAGTTGCGATGTCGGTCAGCACCAGATGTGGGTCGCGCAGCACTACGGCTTTCGGGCGCCGCGCCAGCATTTGTCGAGCGGTGGTCTGGGCACGATGGGTTACGGCTTGCCGGCGGCGATCGGCGCCCAGCTTGGTTGCCCGGACGCGCGGGTGATCTGTGTCAGCGGTGATGGCTCGTTCCAGATGAATCTGCAGGAACTGGCCACCATCAATCGCTACAAGCTGCCGGTGAAGATCGTGTTGTTCGACAACCAGGCACTCGGCATGGTCCGGCAATGGCAGCAGCTGTTTTTCGCCGGCCGCTACAGCGAGATTGATTTGTCCGACAACCCGGACTTCGTCGCGCTCGCGAAAGCGTTTGGTATTCCGGCGGTGCGCATTGACAGCCGCAGCCAGCAAGACGAAGCGATTCGCCTGCTGCTGGAAACCGAAGGCCCGCTGCTGCTGCATGTGGTGATTGATCCGAAAGAAAACGTCTGGCCGCTGGTCGCGCCGGGCAAAGCCAACGATGACATGATGGAAGGAGAAGGCGCATGGACAACGTGATGTTTCTGACCGTCCGCAACAGTGAAGGCGCGCTGGAGCGTTTGCTGCGCGTGACCCGGCATCGTGGCTTTGCCATTGATTCGCTTCTGGTGCAAAACGGCCGCGACCCGTCGCTGTATGAAGTGAC